>CANRPB010000036.1 GCA_947632415.1 uncultured Bacilli bacterium | reverse complement strand
ACTGATACCCTAGAAGCCAATATTTATAATCATCATAATACTGGTGACTTAGTTGTTATTATCGAAGACATGAAAATTAATATTGAAGCAAGTCTTGATAATAAAGAAATAAATAAAAGAAAAAATGAAATCATGGCTCACAAGTATGCATCAAACTCCTATAAAGTAAATGATAAATATGATCATGGTTATATCCACTATCAAATATGTATTGAAAACTATAATATCTTCAATAATGACTTAGTCATTACCGAAGTTAATTTAGTTGACGTATCAAGCGGAAAATATGAAATAGAAACCAATGAATTTAAAAAATTTCATATTTGCTTGAATAATTTAAAAGAAAAGTGTTATAATGAATTAACAGAAGAGGAACAAAGATACTTAGAATTATTTATGACTGATGAAGTAAATAAATTAAAAAAGATAGCGGGAGAAAATGAGATTATGAAAAAAGTAGTTAAAAGTCTTGAAAGTTTGAGTGGTGATAGCGAAATGATAAGTGCCTACGAAAAAGAAGAGATTGAAAAATATGCTTTCCAAGTTGCTTTAGAAGAAAAAAAACAAGAGGGCAGACTCGAAGGTATCAAGCAAGGCGAACTTAACGGCAAAAAAACAAAACAAATCGAAATAGCTAAAAATTCTCTAAAAGAAAATATTGATATAAATACTATATCAAAAATTACAGGCTTAACCATTACAGAAATTGAAAACTTAAAATAAACGTATTAATTAAAATTTTATCTAAAACTGTTAGCTATTAACAGTTTTTTCTATTTAAAGAATATTTTTAAAAATTTTGCTGAATAGATGATTTTATTTAATAAACATTTAAAGAATAAATTAAAATAAAATCAAAACAGATACAAAAAAATCTGATAAATAATGAATTTTATCAGATTTTTCCTATTTAAAATAATAAAATTTGTAATAACATTACGACAGTATTATGAAAAGAATGACATAACATATTAGTAGTTATATTATTAGTTTTAGTATAGAAATAAGCAAAGAAACCACCAAGTAAACCATAAGGTATCATTAAAACTATCATACTAAATACACTTTGTTCACTAAAAGTATGTAATAACCCAAATATTAACCCCGATGTTATTATATACAAAGTATTATTCTTTATAAACCTTCTAATACAACCTCTAAACAATAACTCCTCAACAATAGGAGCCCAAATAATCGATAAAGGTAAACTATACCATAATGGCAATGCCTCTACTGCCTGTTGATTAATAGAAGTACCTTGATTAATCATAAAAACACAAACAAGACTAACAATTAAATAAGAAGCATACATAATACCAAGTTTTGGAATTATATATGAAATATAACCTTGCCAATTTTCTTTAAATGCCTTTACATCTCTTTTTAAATTATTTCTAAATACATATAAACAAACTAATAATACAATTATGTAAAATACAACCGATATTATATAATTAGCGCTTTTACTAGCAGATACAGGAATAAATAACTGTGAAAAGTAAACAACCAAACATAATATTCCCCCTAAAACACTTTTAAACCCTGTATCAATTCTATCAAGTTTAGGTATTTCTTTTTTTTCATGCCTTTCTTCATTATTTTTAAATCCAATAGAAATAACAATACTTATTAAAGCCAAGGCACCAACAATTAAATTATCAGCCAATAATAAAGTAGCAATACCCAATCCTAAAACCAACTTCTTTCTCTTCTCAAGAGAATTTCTAAAAAATATTATTAAAATAATAATACTAAATATGATACACAAAACACTCGGTAAAATAAAAATATTATTATTACTATATGCCTCTATCATTCTACCCTTTAAAGTATCTGGTAACATCTCTATTGTTTTCATCGCTTCCTCTTTAGCGCTACTAACATTTAGTATTGAAATAATAGAAAAAATAATTTGAAAAATTGGCGCGATTAAAAAATAAATCCTTTTTTTATCCTTTTTCATACATACCTCACTTTCAAACACATTATATCAATGGGCTTTATGTTTGTCAACGAAAAAAAACGTTGAAAACCTACAACTTTTTACACAAATATGCTATAATGAATAAAGAAAGTAGGGATATTATGAAAAGAAGAATAAAAAAATCAGTTATCAAAAATGGAATCATTTTCCTAGGAGCACTTATTCTTCTAATTATAGTTGTCTCAATAATAAGAACTATAATGTATCATAGAACAGATAAATACAAGTTAAAACAACTTGGTTATAATGATGAAGAAATAAAGATTATTGAAACGATGTCTAGCGATAACATTAAGTATATTTTAAATAATGATTATAATGAATTAGTTGATGACTTTAAAAACGAAAAATATTTTCTCGACAAAAATTTGGAAACCTATTTAAATTATCAAAAAGAAAACTCTTCACTTAGTTTAGCTACGATCGTTAGTATTGTTAATGTAGGCGCTAATAACGATTGGTATACAAATACTAAAGAAACAGATCTAACCAAAAACGAATTAATACTTGTAAATAAATACCATTATTTACCACAAGACTATGAACCTAGTGATATTATTGATGTATCTTTAAGATATGCCTATAGCGATAACAAAACTAGTGAAAGTATTCTAGAACACTACAAAGAAATGTTTAATGCCGCATCCCGTGATGGGATAACATTAATTATTTCATCAGCCTATAGAACCAGTGAAGAACAAGAAGAAACTTATAATTATTATTTAAAAAATAAAGGCGAGGACTATGTAAAATCACATGCTTCCTTAAAGAGACATTCAGAACATGAAACAGGTTTAGCCTTTGATATTTTAACTCCCAACTACAATATTTCTAATTTCGATAAATCGCCCGCTTTTGAATGGCTAAAGAATAACTCTTATAAGTATGGTTTTATCATGCGTTATCCAGAAGGTAAAGAAAATATTACAGGCTATGAATATGAACCATGGCACTATAGGTATGTAGGCGACGTGGCTAAAACAATATATGACGAAAACATTACGTTTGATGAATACTATGCATACTATGTGGAGGGATAATATGAAATGTTCAAATTGTCATAATGAAATACCAAAAGACAGTAAAATATGTCCAGTATGCGGTACCATTTTAGCAGCATATTTTGAGGATATCCTTTTAACTAAAAAACAAAAAATGAAATTATTATTTCATAAAATCTTTTTTCCTGTCCTTGCCCTAATACTCTTAATATCACTAGTATTAACGATAGTATTTATCCAAAAAGTAAAATATGAACGCATAACTGATGTAAATGACTTAGTATTAAATAGGGAATCAAAAGATTATGTAAATGACTTATATATTTCAGATGGTAGACATTATAAGTATATTTTAACTAAAGAAGAACAAGAAATTTATGATATAATTTATCAAGCAATTAAAAACTATGATGAAACAATAACACTTAATTTAGATAAGTACGGCATCAGCACCAGTGATTTTAGAACAGAAACTTTGAAAAATATAAAGCACGTTTTATCCATGGATCACCCTGAACTTATCAATTTAGGAAACATTAATATATATTCTTCCGAAGGTAATGATACTAAACTTATTATAAATTACGCTATGTCTCATGATAAATATAATGAGAGTTTAGCGCAAATAACCGATATATTAAATTTAATAAAAGAAGATACAAAAGACTTAAGTGAATATGATAAAGTTAGTTATGTATATAATTATTTTCACGATAATACAAAATATACCCTCGAACATGATACAAAATTCTATAGTGCTTATGGGTGCTTCGTTTTAAAAGAATGCAATATAAACGGTTATGCTAAAGCAGTTCAAATTGTATTTAATAATATAAAAGTTAACTCTTTAATCGCAACTGGTAGTTTAAATAACAAATATCATGAATGGAATATTGTCAAAGTAGATAATAAATACTATTATTATGATCAAACTTTAGCCAATAATGGAGGAAATATAAGTTATAAAGGTTTTTTATTTAAAAATAAAGATTATAAACTATATCATAAAAATATAATGCCCAATATAAATGGAAAAAAATATTTAACAAAATAAGAGGTGACACATGAAATACAATGGATTAACGCCTAAGGAAATTGAAAAAAGAATTGCTTGTGGTCAAGTAAATTACGATACTACTATAGAAACTAAAAGTGTTAAAGAAATATTTAAAACTAATATATTTACACTATTTAATTTTGTTAATTTGTTTTTAGGATTTTTAATATTAATGGTTGGTTCATACAAAAATCTATTGTTTTTAGGAACGATTGTATGTAATACAGCAATCGGGATATTTCAAGAACTTCAAAGTAAAAGAATTATTGATAAATTATCTTTAATTGCGTCAAGAAAAGTACGCGTTATAAGAAATAAAAAAGAAGAAGAAATTAATATTAATGAAATTGTATTAAATGATATATTAAAGTTAGAAACTGGAAATCAGATTGTAACTGACTCAAAAATACTTGATGGAGTTATAGAAGTAAATGAGGCATTGATAACAGGTGAAGTAGATCCTATTAAAAAGCAAGCCGGAGATACTTTGTTATCAGGAAGTTTTATCGTAAGCGGTTCCTGCTTTGCCGAAGTAATACATGTTGGGACTGACAATTATACCTACAAAATATCAAAAGATGCTAAATACATAAAACCTGTTGCCTCGGAAATAATGATATCTTTAGAAAAGATAATTAAATTTATTGCTTATATTATAATTCCCGTTGGTATAGTTTTTTTCCTAAAACAAATTAACATAGAAGCAAATAATCTACAAAATTCCATTGTAAATACGGTTGCCGCTTTAATTGCGATTATTCCAGATGGCCTGATGCTACTAACAAGCACAGTAATGGCTTTAAGTGTTATTAAACTATCTAAATATAAAGTCTTAGTTCAACAACTTTACTGTATTGAAAATTTAGCCCGTGTTGATACAATATGCTTTGATAAAACAGGAACATTAACTAAAGGAACAATGCAAGTAGTTGACTTTATAAAATTTAGAGATTTTGATGAAAATATCATCAAAGAAATTTGTTTTAATTTAGACAATCATAATGCAACGATGAATGCTTTGACAAAAAAATATGGAAAAAATAATTTTTTAAAAGTAAAAAAAATAGTTCCCTTTTCATCAGAAAAGAAATACTCGGCAATTACTTTTGATAAATATAAGACATATGTTATAGGGGCTCCCGAATGTATTTTAAAAGAAATGCCTTATGGAGTTGAAAAACAGATAAATAAGTACCAAGAAGAAAATAGGGTTTTGTTACTTGCTAAAACAAGTAAAGAATTAGTAGATGATACCTTGCCCGACCATTTAGAAGCCGTTGGTATATTTTTAATTCAAGATGAAATCAGACCTGAAGCCTTGAAAACAATTAATTTTTTTGAAAAAAATGACGTTAACGTAAAGATTATTTCTGGTGATAATCCCAAAACAGTAGCCAGAATAGCATCTCGATTAGGCTTAAGTTTTATGGATAGTTACGTCGATGTAACTGATTTGAACGATGATGACTTAAAGGCTTCGGCTCTTAAATATTCGATATTTGGTAGAGTTACTCCTCAAGGGAAAAAAATTTTGGTATCAGCACTCCAAGACGCTGGACATACCGTAGCGATGACAGGCGATGGAGTAAATGACGTCTTGGCCTTAAAACAAGCTGACTGTGCGATTGCGATGTCCTCAGGATCCGATGCAGCAAGAAATGTTGCCGAATTAGTTTTGCTAAATTCAAACTTTAACTCTATTCCGAAAATTGTTAAAGAAGGACGAAGAACGATAAACAACATAGAAAGATCAGCAAGTTTATTTATAACCAAAACAATTTATGCTTTATTACTTTTGATTTTATTCCTTTTCGTTGGTAGAGCCTATCCTTTCATACCAATTCAACTAACTTTAACTAGTGTTTTTACAATTGGAATTCCCTCCTTTGTATTAGCGCTAGAACCCAATAACGAAAGAGTTAAAGGCCATTTTTTACTTAATGTAACAAGCGTCGCCTTTCCAACCGCCATAACGATTGTTTTTAATATTATCCTATTACTAGTAGTGGCTGATATTACTAATATTGGTAATAAAGATATATCAACACTAGCCGTTTTACTACTTGCGACAACAGGATTTATGCATATATATCGAATCTCATATCCCCTAAATTTAATTAGAAAAATTCTGCTTATTAGTTTGATAATATCTTTCTTGCTATTTGTATTTGGTTTTGAAGGATTATTTTCCCTTTCTAGTATAAATAGAGTCTTAGTAGCAATCTACTTAATACTTGGTTTATTTTCATATCTGTTTTTTAATATAGTAACTAAAATATTTGAAAAATATGTTTATAAAGTAAAGATAAGGAAGAAAAAACGTGGTTTATAAAATAGATGGTTGTAAGTATGATGTCGTCATCATAAAAAAGAAAAATAAAAATACGTATATTAGATTTAAAGAAGATATGAAAATATATGTCACTACTAATTATTTAGTATCTAATTCTTTTATCGCCAAGTTACTAGACGAAAATGTTGATACGATTAGAAATATGATAGACCAAGTAAAACGTAACCAAGAAAAAAAAGAATATTTTAATTATTTAGGTAATCGCTATGATGTCTTTATTGATGAAGTTTCAGAAATCAAATTTTTAGATGACGCTATTTTTGTTCCAAGTGAAGACTATTTAAATAAATGGCTTAAAGCGCAAATTAAAAATTTGTTTCAAGAACGATTAGACTATAATTACCGCATTTTTAAAAAAGATATTCCTTATCCTAAATTAAAAATTAGAAACATGAAAACAAGATGGGGTGTTTGTAATATAAGAGATAATTCAGTTACATTAAATTCAAGATTAATTGAGTTTGATTTAGAAAAATTGGATTATGTAATTATTCATGAACTTTCGCACTTTGTTCATTTTAATCACTCCCAAGAGTTTTGGAATTTAGTTTCTAAGTATATCCCTAATTATAAAGAAATCAGAAAAGAAATGCGGGAGTGAAAACGACAAAAAAATACTATAATTGCTGATAAAATTAATATGGTGATTAAAAGTGCAAGTAAAATTGTTTGATGAAGCCCATGAATTAGACTTGGAAGCCTCTTTAAATAAATTTTTGAGTGAATTAGAAGGCGATGTTATTGATATTAAGTATCAAGTGGCTATAAGTATTTTTTCAGAAGAGCAAGTATATTGTTTTTCAGCAATGGTAATTTATAATAAAAATTAAATTTATACTTGGTTAATCCAAGTATTTTTAGTATAATAAGTGTGAGGTGTAACGGATGGAAAAACAAAATAAAAAAATAACAAGTCGTGATGTTGACTTTGCTAAATGGTATACTGATATTGTAAGTTCAGCAAAACTTGCTGATTATTCATCAGTAAAAGGGTGTATAACAATTGAACCAAATGGTTATGCTATTTGGGAAAAAATGCAACAAATTCTTGATAAGGAATTTAAAAAACTTGGACATGTTAACTGTCAAATGCCTCTTTTAATACCTGAAAGTTTATTAAAAAAAGAGACAGATTTAGTTGAGGGTTTTGCACCTGAGGTTGCTTGGGTAACTTCAGGTGGGCAAAAAGAACTTGAAGAAAGATTATGTATTCGACCTACTAGTGAAACCTTGTTTTGCGATTATTATAAAAATCACGTGAAATCATATCGAGATTTACCTAAACTTTATAATCAATGGTGCAATGTCTTAAGATGGGAACATGAAACTAGACCATTTTTAAGAAGTAGAGAATTTTTGTGGCAAGAAGGTCATACAATCCATGCAACTGACGAAGAGGCTAGGAGGGAAGTTAATGAGATGATGGACGTTTATTATAGATTCCATCATGATATTCTTGCTATTCCATCAATAAAAGGTATAAAAACCGAAAAAGAAAAATTTTCGGGCGCTGTTTATACTTTAACTAATGAGGCTCTTATGTATAATGGTATTGCTTTACAAGCAGGCACATCGCATTATTTTGGCCAAAAATTTTCCCAGGCCTATGATGTAAAATTTACCAACAAAGATAACAAAGAAGAATATGTATATCAAACATCATGGGGAACAACAACAAGAATGATTGGCGAATTAATTATGGTTCATAGTGATGACTACGGTCTTGTTTTACCTCCACGTATTGCGCCAAGACAAGTTGTTATAATACCAATAGGTAATAGTTGTGATGTTCATGCCTTAGCACGCAAAATTAATGATTTATTATCAAGTAATGATATAACCTCTTATATTGATGATAGCGAAAAATCACCTGGTTTTAAATTTGCCGAAGCAGAAGTAAATGGTATTCCTATTAGAATTGAGATAGGCACAAGAGATCTTTTAGAAAACAAAATTACATTTGTAAGACGTGATACAAGAGAAAAAATAGTAGAAAGCGTTGATATTAACATTGAAAAATATGTAAAAGAATTACTTGATAAAATTCAAATTGATATGTATAACAAAGCACTAGAAAGACGTAATAAGTTGACCTTTGTCGCACATAATTTAAGTGATATAGAAAATATTTTAAATACGCAACCAGGATTTATTCACGCTATGTGGTGTGGTGATGTTTCCTGTGAAAATAAAATCAAAGATATCAAAGGTTGTAAATCAAGGTGTATTATTGATGAATCCCCAATCGATGATAAATGCGTTTGTTGTGGCAAAAAAGCAAAACATCACGTTGTGTGGGCTATTCAATACTAGTACACTTAAGGTGATATTGTGAATAAAGAAATACAAGAAAAAATTAAGCAAAAGTTATCTTTGGTTCCTAATAAACCAGGATGTTATCAGATGAAGAATAAAGATGGCGTCATTATTTATGTGGGAAAAGCAAAAAAATTAAAAAATAGATTATCATCATATTTTAGAGGTGTACATACTGGTAAAACAGCTAAACTTGTAAGTGAAATTGTCGATTTTGAATATATAATAGTATCCAGTGAAACAGAAAGTTTAATTCTAGAAATAAATTTGATAAAAAAATATGATCCAAAGTATAATATTCTTTTGCGAGATGATAAAAGTTATCCCTATATTGAACTCACCAATGACAATGTACCGAAACTTTCAATTGTAAGAAATTTGAATAGAAAAAAAAACAAAGAACATTTATATGGACCATATCCCAATGTTACAGCCGCTAGAAGTACGGTTAATTTACTAAATAGAGTGTATCCTTTAAGAAAATGCAAAACATTTAATAAGAAACCTTGTTTGTATTATCATATAGGTGAGTGTTTAGGATATTGTACAAATAAGGTTGACCAAGAAAAAATCAATGAAATGAAAAAGGATATTATCAGATTTTTAAACGGCGACCATTCATTGATAACAAAAAAAATCGAGGCCGAAATGCTTGAAGAAAGTCAGAAACTTAATTTTGAAAATGCCAAGGAATTAAAAGAGTTATTAGATTATATTAATATTACCCTTGCTAAACAAAAAGTAGAAATAAGTGATATGTATGCAATTGATGTTTTTGGCTTTTATCAAGATAAAGGTTATCTTAGTATCCAAGTGTTTTTTATAAGAGGTGGCAAAATTATTGAGCGTCATTCTAAGATTATTCCTATGATTGATGAATTTGATAATGAAGTAACCAGATACATTGCTACTTTTTATAGTAAAGATGTTTTAGTTCCCAAGGAAATATTGTTACCTGAAAATGTCGATACAAATGTCCTTGAAAGTGTTTTAAATACCAATATAAAAATACCACAAAAAGGTACAAGAAAACAGTTAGTTGATATGGCTATTAGTAATGCTAAGAATGCTTTAGAAGAAAAGTTTGAATTGATAAAAAAAGATGAAGCCAAGACAGTAGAAGCCAATGAGGCATTACGACAAATACTTAATTTAGAAAAATTAGATCGAATTGAATTATTTGATAATTCTAACCTGTTTGGTACTTTTAATGTTTCAGGTATGGTAGTTTTTAAAAATGGCAAACCTAGCAAGAATGATTATCGAAAGTTCAAAATCACGCTTGATAAAAATGATGATTATAATACAATGCAGGAAGTTATTTATCGCAGGTATTTTAGAGTTTTAAAAGATAATTTGGAAAGACCTGATATTATTATTGTTGACGGTGGTTTGGGACAGATGCATGTGGCGCGAAATGTGTTAAGCAGTTTGAATATGAATATACCCGTTGTGGGTTTAAAAAAGAATGACAAACATGCTACAGAGAGCCTCCTTTCTGGTGATCCTATTGTTGAAATACCTATTGATAGAAAAAGTGATTTATTTCATTATTTAGAAAGAATGCAGGATGAGGTGCACAATTTTACAATTAGTTATCATAAACAATTGCGCAGCAAGGGTTCTTTGGAAAGTGTTTTGAGTAATGTTTCCGGAATTGGTGAAAAAAGAAAGCGTGAATTACTTAAGAAGTACAGGACAATTACTAGGTTAAAACAGTTGACGGTTCCTGAGTTAGAAGAAATTTTACCTAGCACTGTTGCCTTAAATTTACACGAATTTTTAAAGATGTATGATCAAAAGAGGTGATTTTATGAAGAGAATTTTAACAGGTTTAAAACCTAGTGGTGAACTCACATTAGGTAGTTTAATAGGTGGTATTAGTGGAAGTGTTAAGTATCAAGAAATGTACGAGTCATATATATTTGTTCCTGATATGCATGCTATAACAGTAGATCAGGACTCGAAGTTATTAAAAGAAAGAATCAGAAAAAATGTAGCGCTTTATATCGCTTGTGGCCTAGATCCTAAAAAAAATGTAATATATATTCAATCAGAGAATTTATATCACGCCAATCTTTCTTGGATTCTTGAATGTAATACTTATATGGGTGAAGCATCAAGAATGACCCAATATAAAGATAAAAGTAGACATAAAGAGAATGTTTCCGTAGGCCTTTTTACTTATCCTATTTTGATGGCAGCAGATATTCTTTTGTATGATGCTGATCTAGTTCCAACCGGTATTGATCAAAAACAACATGTTGAACTTGCTAGAAACTTAGCAGCACGATTCAATAATAAATATGGTGATACTTTTAAATTACCCGAACCATTAATACCAGATGTAGGCGCTAAAATAAAGGATTTACAAGACCCTACTAAAAAAATGAGCAAGTCTTCCGATAATTATAAAGGAACTATTTTACTTTTAGACGATGAAGCAACCATTAGAAAAAAAATAATGAGTGCTGTTACAGATAATGAAGGAAAAATTTATTTTGATGAAGTAAATAAACCTGGTATATCTAATTTACTAACAATCTATTCTTCATTAAAAAATATTTCTATTTCCGAGACAGAAAATTATTTTAAGGATTATAATTATGGAAATTTAAAACGTGAAGTTGCTGATTTAGTTGTAAATAAATTATCAAAAATACAAGAAAAATATAATGAACTTATTAATTCTAATGAGATAGATGATATACTTGATAAAGGTCGTATCATTACTAATGAGATAGCCAAAAAGAAGTATGATGAAGTCTTAAATAAAGTAGGATTAGGTAGGTAATAAAAGGAATCAATTAGATTTCTTTTTTTTAAGATTTGAAGTTTTAAAATACTTGTCAATTTTTAATTGCCTTTTTATAAAAAATATGCTAAAATTTACCTAGAATAAAGTAGTGAAGTATAGTTTCTTCGTTTGTATTATTTTATTACTTTATTTGGCATTAGAAAAGGAGGAATTTATGAAAAAGAAAAACGGATTTACTTTAATAGAATTACTAGCGATAATAGTAATACTTGCAATCATTGCAGTAATAACTGTCCCAATAATATTGAATATAATTGAGAATTCAAGAAAGGGAGCAGCGATAGATAGTGCATA
>CANRPB010000035.1 GCA_947632415.1 uncultured Bacilli bacterium | reverse complement strand
GCAGCAATAGATTCAGCATATGGTTATAGAGATGCCGTAAACCAATACTATATATCAGAACTAACAAAAATAGGAGAGAAAGACCTAGATGGATTTTTTAATCTAAATAGTAATGGTGAATTATTAAATGGTTCTAATCCTACACCAACAACCATTCCCTTTACAGGGAAAGCCCCAGAAGGAGGAAGTGTAGTTTTAGATGAAGGCTCAGTAGAAGCAGCATGTCTAACCATAGGCGACTATAAAGTAACAATGATAGGAGGAGAAGTATACTCAACGGAAAAAGGAAAATGTAATGGAATAGAGGTATACTTGAATCCAACCGCAACTGATAGTAATACAAGTTGTACAAAGGAAGATTATAATAGTAATTCAGGTACAGATAAAAAAGAAGGTTGTATGAAATGGTATGTGTATGATGTATCAGACAATGGATATACAATGATACTAGATCATAATACATCAAATGGAATGGCCTGGGCATCAAAAGAAGACTATGAAGCAACTAATGATAAAGCAACAGAGTTAGGAATAACATATTTTGGGACACAACAAAGTGGAGAATATACAGTAAATGCTGACGGAACTGGTGGAAATAATAACAAAGGGCCATTGACTGCATTAAATCAATTAAAAGATGATACAGAAAATTGGACAATACAAAATAGAACAGATACATACATAGCAGAAACAAGTACAGGTAGTGGTTATACAGTAGATTATAAAAATTATAAAGCAAGATTAATAAGTGCCGAAGAAGTAGCAACCATAGTAAGGAAGTCTGATTGGAATACATCAAATGAATATTTTTTCTTAGATGGAGCCTATGGAAAAGCAGAAAATTGGCAAACACCAGTGGCAAGTTCAACCAATCCAAGTAATTATGCCTGGTTGTTTGATAATACAAGAGATTGTCAAGATTACGGATGTAATTTATCATTAACAACTGGCAATGGATATGGCTATTGGACAAGTACGGCCGTCGTTGGTGATTCTTCTAAAGTATGGAACGTGAGCAACTATGGACGTTTGAATTTCTTTGATGTTAATTATTCAAATATCGGAGGTATTCGCCCAGTAATAACCGTTTCAAAATCTAATATTATTCCTTAATAATGAAATTAATAAATAAAGAAAAATAAAATCTGATAAAAATCAATAAATTTGATATTTTATTAGATTTTTTTTTGTTTTAAGAAGGATTTTTAAAATAAAAATTGTATCATATATTATGAAGGTATGTTTAATGGGGTATTGATAAGAAATTAATTTTTATAATTGTAATGGTTATTTTTTTGTGTCTTTTTCTGTTATAATATATTTATAGTAAAAAGATTTTTAATTAGGAGTAGTTATGAAGAAGATTAAAGAGGTTTTGGAAATATTAATGTATAATAAGAGGGCTTTAATAAGTTTTGAATTTATATATAAGATTGTTTCAATAATAGTTTTTATTCCATTATTTTTAGGTTTTTTTAATTTTACTATGGATATAACGGGTTATTCGTATTTAACTTTTGAGAATGTTTTTTCTTTTCTTTTTAATCCTATAACGGTAATATTAAATTTATTACTAATTGTTATAATGACTTTTTATTCGTTAATTGATATAAGTTCAATTATAATTATTTTAGATAGTTCTTATCAAAGGGTTAAGATAACATCTAAGGAAGCTTTTTTACTTGCTTTTCTGAAGGTAAGAAAGGTTTTTAATCATAAAAATATTTTAATAGCGTTTTTGGTTTTGTTTTTAATTCCTTTTTTAAATTTGGGTATATCTTCTAATTTTATATCGACTATAAAGGTTCCTGAGTTTATAATGGATTTTATTATAAATAATAAAGTATTGTGTGGTTTATATATTATAGTGGTTGTTTCTTTATGTTTTTTGTTGTTTAGGTGGATTTATTCTTTACATTATTTTATTTTGGAAAATGATAGTTTTAAAAGTGCAAGAGTAAAAAGTATTAATTTGAGTAGAAATAATAAAATTAAGGATTTTTTGGTTATAATGTTTATGCAGATATGTATATCGTTTTTATATATAGTATTTGTTTTAATTGGTATTTTTTTAATTTTTTTGATTAATAAAATATTTGGTAATAGTAATCTTTTTGGTAATTTAACAATTACGATAATATGGATTTTTATGTTATTATCGTTTGTAGCTTTTACGCTTTTGGGAACGCCAATTAGTTATGCTTCAATTAGTGTTTTATATTATTCTCATAAAAAGGAGAATGGGGAAAAAATAGAGCATTTAAAAATTGATCATAAAGAGGTTAAGAAGCAGAGTAATTTATTTAATGTTTTTAGGTTTGTTGTGGTAATTATTACAGTTGTTTGTGGAACTTTGTTTACTTATTGTGTTTTAAATGGAAGGTATAATTTTAATATTGAATATGTTAGAACGAT
Organism: uncultured Bacilli bacterium; assembly: GCA_947632415.1. Lineage (GTDB taxonomy): Bacteria > Bacillota_I > Bacilli_A > RF39 > UBA660 > UBA3631. The sequence continues at coordinate 9,531 of CANRPB010000035.1, read as the reverse complement.
GGAGGTAACTGCTCATAGAGGAGCATCTGTTCTTTATCCTGAGAATACGATGGTAGCGTTTAAGGGCGCAAAGGAGTTGGGTGCTGATTGGATTGAGTTGGATGTGCAACAAACAAGTGATGGAAAATTAATAGTTTTACATGACACTAATTTAAAGAGGACAACAGGTGTTGATATTAATACTTGGGAATCTACTTATGATGAGATAAGTAAATTGGATGCTGGTAGTTTTTTTGGTAAGGAGTTTACTGGGGAAAAGATACCTTTATTGGAAGATGTTGTGAAGTTTGCTAAGGATAATAATATAAAGTTAAATATTGAATTAAAACCGACGGGTAATGAGATTGATTTTGAAAAGGCTGTTGTAGATGTTATCAGAGAGTATGATTTTATGGATATGTGTGTGATAACTTCTCAGGTTTATGAGGTTTTGGAAAATGTTAAAAGTTATGATAGTACGGTTAAGACTGTTTATGTTATGAGTCTTGCTTATGGTAATATAATGGAACTTGTTAGCGCTGATAGTTTTAGTATTGAGGCATCTAGTGTTAATGATGCTTTAGTAAAGAGAGTTCATAATGCTGGTAAGGAATTGTATGTTTGGACGGTTAATAGTAAAGAGAATATGCAAAGGATGATAAAGTTAAATGTTGATAATATAATTACTGATAATATTACATTAGCTAAAGATACTATTTTAAAAAGTAAAACGAGTAATATTATAGAAGAGTATATAAATTTAATAGAGAGTTATTTTTGATTGGAGGAGTTATGTTTATGAAAAGGGTTATAGTTGTTTTGGTGTTATTTGTTTCTGTTTTTGGTTTGTTTTTATTAAATAAGCCGGAGCATTCAGATAGTAGTGTTGATGTTTCTAATGATGATACTAGTGCTTTTTTGAGTAATAATTTAGTGAATGGTAATGGTTGGTTAGGTATTTCTGGTAATCGTTTGGTTAATGAAAGTGGTGAGTATTTTAGGTTAAAGGGTATGAGTACGCATGGCATTCAGTGGTATGGGGATTTTGCTAATGAAGAGATGATGACTAAGCTTAGAGATGAGTGGGGTAGTAATTTGTTTAGAATTGCTATGTATACTAATGAACAGGGGTATATACAGAATAGGGGTTTGGAGGATAAGGTAGTAAATATTGTTGATATGGCTATAAGGCTTGATATGTATGTTATAATTGATTGGCATATATTAAGTGATAATAATCCTAATATGTATATTAATGAAGCGAAGGATTTTTTTGATAGGATGAGTGATAGGTATAAGGATTATCCTAATGTTATATATGAGATATGTAATGAGCCTAATGGTGGTGTTACGTGGAGTGGTGATATTAAACCGTATGCTAATCAGGTTTTGAAGGTGATAAGGCGTAATAGTCCTAAGAGTATTGTCATTGTTGGAACACCGACTTGGAGTCAGGATGTAGATAAGGTTTTAGATGACCCTATTGATGATGAAAGAGTTATGTATGCTTTTCATTTTTATGCTGGTACGGCTATTGATAGTTTGATGTCTAAGGTAAATAGTGTGGTTGATAAAATTCCTATTTTTGTAAGTGAGTGGGGTATTAGTGATGCAACAGGTACTGGTGGTGTATTTATTGATGAGGCTAATAGATGGATGGATTTTATGGATCAGTATAATATATCTTGGGCTAATTGGTCTTTGTCTAATAAGGATGAGTCTTCGGCGTTGTTATTGCCGGGAGCGCCAATTAATACGTTGGATGATATGTTTTTGTCGGAAAGTGGAAAGTTTGTAAAAGATGTGATACGTGTGGAAGATTAGTTTGTGAGGTGATATTATGTGTCGTATAAAGTGTCCTAAGTGTCAAACTGTTTTTAAGGTTGAGGAGACTGATTATGAGGCGATTGTAAAGCAGGTTAGAAGTAAAGAGTTTGAGGCGGAACTTGCTTCTAAGAATAGGGAGTATGAACTTGCTAAGGAGAGTGCTCTTTCTAATCTTGAGAAGGTTTTTAATGAAAAATTGAATCAGAAGGAGTTAGAGATTGTTAATCTTAAAAATCAAATAAAGGTTAATGAAAATATGAGGGATTTGGAAATAAAGAGTGTGATTGATGAGAGGGATAAGAAGATAGATTTTTTAACTAATAAAATTGAACTTAATCAAAGGGAGTTTTTATTAAAAGAGAATAATTTGAAGGAAAATTATGAGGAAAAATTAAAGAATAAGGATGAACAAATTTTGTATTATAAGGATTTTAAGGCTAAACAATCGACTAAAATGTTGGGGGAATCTTTGGAGCAGCATTGTAGTTATGAGTTTAATAAATTAAGACCTTTATTTAAGAATGCTTATTTTGAGAAGGATAATGATATTAAGACTGGTTCTAAGGGTGATTTTATTTTTAGGGATTATGATGATGATAAGACGGAGATTGTTTCGATTATGTTTGAAATGAAGAATGAGTCTTTAGAGACGTCTAAGAAACATAAGAATGAGGATTTTTTTAAGGAACTTGATAAGGATAGAAAAGAGAAAAATTGTGAGTATGCGGTGTTGGTGTCGATGCTTGAGATGGATAATGATTATTATAATGATGGTATTGTTGATGTGTCTCATAAGTATGATAAGATGTATGTTATAAGGCCACAGTTTTTTATTCCTCTTATTACAATTATTAGAAGTGTAGCGCTTAAGTCTCTTGATTATAAAAGAGAGTTGCAGTTAGTTCGTGAGCAAAATATTGATATATCGCATTTTGAGGATAATATGAATTCTTTTAAGGAGTCTTTTTCTAGGAATTATAGGTTGGCTAGTGAGAAGTTTAAGAAGGCTATTGATGAGATAGATAAGACGATTGATCATTTGCAAAAAACGAAGGAGGCTTTGCTTTCTAGTGAAAATAATTTGAGGCTTGCTAATAATAAGGCTTTGGATTTGACAATAAAAAAGTTAACGCATAATAGTAAAACAATGGAGGAAATGTTTGCTGATTTGAAATCGTCTTAGTTTTCTTTTTTTTTGTTTAATTATTTGTTTTTGGTTCATATTAATTATGGGAGGGATTTTATGACACAAAAGGAATTGCTTTATTTTGAGGATGCAATCGGTCACGAAGGAAATATCATTAAGATTTGTGAGGAAACGATTAAGAGTTTGAATGATGAGAGTTTGATATCTTTTATGGAAAATGAGTTGAGTGTTCATGTTTCTTTAAGGGATGAGTTAATGACAATGTTGGAGGAAAAGGTAAATGAATGATCAATTGTTAATGGATAATTATTTATTGGTTTTGAAGAGTACGGTGGAAGTTTATGTACATGGTACACTTGAGAGTTCTAATGCTGATGTTCGTGAGGTTTTAAAGGATTGTTTAAGTGAAATAATTGATTGTCAAGCGAGAACTTATGATGAGATGACTAAGTTTGGATGGTATAAAGTTAGTAATGTTGAGTCAACTAAGATAAGGCAAATGCTTGATAATATTCAGTCGAAGAATTAAAAATATTCGTTAGGAATATTTTTTTCTTTACAGTTTTTTTTGATTTTGATAAAATCAGATTAGTTTATATTGAAAGTTGGTGTGGTTATGTCGCAGTTTTTGATTTCTAAATTGAAAGAGGAGTATGGATGTTTTTTTGATAGGATATTGGCTGGTTTTGAGTCTAAGAGGGTAACTACTTTTAGGGTGAATACGGTTAAGGCAACTAATGAGGAGGTTCTTTCTTTTCTTGATGAGCGTGGAATAGAGTATGAAAGTGTACCGTGGTATGATAGTGCTTTTATTGTTCGTAGTAATGTTGATTTAAGGAAGTTGGATATATATGATAAGGGAATGATATATATTCAAAGTTTGTCTTCGATGTTACCACCAATTGTTTTGGAGCCGGGGTGTGAGAAAATTCTTGATATGACTGCGGCTCCTGGTGGTAAGACTACGGAGATTTATAATTTATCGGGTGGTTTGGCTCTTATTACGGCGGTTGAGAAGAATAGGATAAGGGCTGATAGATTGAAGTATAATCTTGAAAAGCAGGGTGCGAGTGCGACTGTAATTGTTGGTGATGCTACTAAATTGGATGAGTTTTTTTCTTTTGATAAGATTTTGTTGGATGCTCCTTGTAGTGGTTCTGGAACGCTTAGTGATGTTAATAGTTTTAATGATTATTTGTTGGATAGTTCTGTTAAGGTGCAGGAGTGTTTATTGAATAAGGCGCTTAGTGTTTTAAAGAAGGGTCATATTATGGTTTATTCGACTTGTTCAATTTTGAAGGAGGAGAATGAGTTTCAGTTAGATAAATTGATTAAGGCTGGTAGGATTGAGATTGTTGAGATTGATACGGATATTTTTAAGGATGTTTTATGCCTTCCTACTTTAATAAAGGGTACAGTTTGTGTGTGTCCAAGTGCTTTGTATGAGGGTTTCTTTATTGCTAAAATTAGAAAGATTTGTTAAAAAAAACTAGATTTTTTTCTCTAGTTTTCTTTTAGATTTTCATCTTTTAGTAAGTTGTATATGTCTACAACTTCGTATAGTTCTTGTTGTTTTTTATAGTATGGTTGTATATGTAGGTGAAAGTGTTTGATTTCTTGACAGTCTCCATTGTTTTGGACTAGGGTTACGCCGTTACAGTCAAGTTTGGACATTAGTAATTTTTTTACATATCTTGCAACGTCCATAATGTGTATTAAGGTATCATTGTCGATGTCGTCGATGTTTAAGTAGTGTTTTTTGGGAATAATTAGAGTGTGTCCATTAGAAACAGGGTTAACATCTAGAAATACTTTAACGCATTCATCTTCAAAAATTGTGTATGATGGTATACTTCCATCATTTATTTTACAAAATAAACATTCCAATTTATCACCTTCCATATTAATTATATCAAAAATTAAAAAAGAGTTTAACCCTTTTTTGTGTGAATATCTGCGAATATTCTATTATATTATGGAGAAACAATGTTTTTTTTATTCAAAAAAATTTTAAAAGTAAATAAATTATTGTATAATATTATGGTGGAGATGATTTTATGCACGTGCTTAGAATAGTTGATTTGTGTGTAAGTGTTGATGATAAGCTTATACTTGATAAATTTAATTTAGAGATTAAGAGTGGAGAGATACATGCTATTATGGGGCCTAATGGTACTGGAAAAAGTACGCTTTCTAAGGTTATAATGGGGGATTCTAATTATAAGGTTTTGAGTGGTAAAATATTTTTTGATGATAAGGAAATAAATGGCTTGTCGGTTGATGAAAGGGCGCGTTTGGGAATTTTTTTGGGTATGCAGATGCCTCTTGAGATTGAGGGTGTGTCTAATTCTGATTTTTTAAGGACGGCTTTACATAATAGGAATGATGATTTTAAGTTGTATGATTTTATTAAGAAGATTAATAAGACGGTTGAGCAGTTAAAGATGGATAAGAGTATGATTCATCGTGGTGTTAATCAGGGTTTTTCTGGTGGTGAGAGAAAGAAGAATGAGATTTTACAGATGTATATGTTAGAGCCTAATACTATTATTCTTGATGAGATTGATTCGGGATTGGATGTGGATAGTTTGAGAATTGTTGGTGAGAATGTTATGAAGTATTATTGTGATAATAAGCCTGCAATTTTGTTAATAACTCATTATCAGCGTTTGCTTGATTATATAAAGCCTCATTATGTTCATATAATGAAGAATGGTAGTTTGGTTAAGAGTGGTGATGCTTCTTTGGTTTCGTTGATAGAGAAGTATGGATATGATGAAAAATTGTTAAATGAAGGTACAAGTATCATTAAGGAAAAAAGGGAAAATGAATAAGATAATATTAGAAAACGATGAAGTAGTAGCACAGTTGGATGAAAGTGTTGTTTATGAGTTAAGTTATAGTGATTTGTTAGGTGTTAATTTATTAAAAATAGAGGTTTTTAATGATACGAGTATGGATCTTGTTTATAATTTTGGTAGTGATGTCAAGCTTGAAGTGCAGATACATGTTAATAGTGGTGTGCATTTAAATTTATATGAAAAAGTAGTTGGTGATAAAGCAAAGGTTCGGACTAAGTATTATTTGCTTGATGATAGTGATGTTGTGGTGTCTAAGTTTGATGATGTTAGAGTTGTTAATGAGTATGTTGTGATTATGCTTTTGGGAATGCGTGCAAAGATAAAGTATAATTTGAAAACGGTGGCTTTGGATGTTTTGAATTATGATATTTTGACGTATCATAATGCTAGTGATACGGTAAGTAATATTATTAATAATGGTGTTTGTATTAAGGATGGAAGAATTAAGTTTAATGTGTCGTCGTTTGTTCCTAGTGGTAGTAAGAATTGTGATGTTTCACAGAGTAATAAAATAGTTAATTTAACTGATAATGAGTGTGTGATAAAGCCTAATCTTTATATTGATGAGTTTGATGTTAGTGCTAGTCATAGTGCTTGGATAGGTAGTGTTAATGAGGATTCGTTGTTTTATTTGATGAGTAGGGGGATTGATCGGGATAGTGCGACTAGGTTATTAGTTAAGGGTTTTTTGACTGGTAGTTTGGATATTGATGATGATAAGAAGGATGACATTATTAGAAGAATAGATGATTATTGGAGGTGATTGTTTGAAGCGAGATGATTTTTTTATGCTTGGTAGTGATATAGTTTATTTTGATAATGGGGCTACGACTTTGAAGCCTATGGTGTTATTGGATGCGATTAGTGATTATTATAATAATTATTCGGCTAATGCTCATAGGGGGGATTATAGTATTAGTTTGCGTGTTGATGAGATGTATGAAAGAACAAGGTATCTTGTTAAGAATTTTATAAATGCTAAGAGTGTTAAAGAGGTTGTTTTTACGAGTGGTGCGACTGATTCTTTGAATAAGATTATTTTTGGTTATTTTCAGGATAAGTTGGGTGCTTTTGATGAGGTTTTACTCACTAGGAGTGAGCATGCTTCTAATGTTCTTCCTTGGTTTGAGCTTGCTGATAGGTTAGATTTATGTATAAAGTATATTGATTTGGATGAGAATTATGAAGTTACTATGGAGAATGTTAAGAGGGCTATTACTGATAGGACGCGTGTAATTTCTATTGCTCAGATTAGTAATGTTGTTGGTGATGTTAGGCCTATTAAAGAGATAATAGAGTATGCTCATGAGCGTGGTATTTTAGTTGTTGTTGATGGTGCTCAGAGTGTTCCTCATATGGATGTTGATGTTCAGGATTTGTCTATTGATTTTTTGGCTTTTTCGGCTCATAAGATGTGTGGACCTACTGGTGTTGGTGTTTTGTATGGTAAAGAGGAGTTATTAAATAATATCAGGCCTTTGATTTATGGTGGGGGTATGAATGCTAGTTTTTCTGATGATGGGGTAAGGATTTATAAGGATTTGCCTTATTTGTTGGAGGCTGGTACTCCTAATATAGCTGATGTTATTGCTTTTGGTAGGGTAATAGAGTATATCGATAAAATTGGAATTGATAATATAATGCGTTATGAGTGTGATTTGAAGAGGTATGCAGTGAGTAGGCTTGAACAGAATAAGAATCTTATTATTTATAATAAAAATAGTCGAAGTGGAATTATAACTTTTAATTATGATGGTATTTTTGCTCAGGATTTGGCTATTTATTTGAATAAGTATAATATTTGTGTTAGGGCTGGTAATCATTGTGCTAAGATTTTGAAGGATGAGATAAAGGTTAAGAATACTTGTAGAATTAGTTTGTATTTTTATAATACTAAGGAGGAAGTGGACAGATTGTGTGAGGTTTTGTCTAATCCGAATATAAAAAATGAGATTATTTAGTTGCAAAAATGATGATAATGTGGTAAATTATTAGTTGATTGGAGGATTTATATGTACGTATTATTAATTATAATTTCTATTTTATTAATTGCGATTGTGTTGTTACAAAGTGGTAAGGCTGAGAGTGCTGGTAGTATAATTACTGGTGGAAATGAGGATTTGTTCGCTAATAGGAAGGAAAGAGGCGGAGAGTTATTTATTACTAGGTTAACGCTTATTTTAGGAATTGCTTTTTTTGCGGTTTGTATGTTTTTTGGTTTTTAGTGTGATTTGTCTTTTTTAGAGGTGAATAGATTGAAGAAGTTAGAGAGAAAAAGTATGAGGAAGTATATGCTTAATTATTTGGATTATGTTGAGGAGAATAAGGGTAATGCTAGTGTTGATTTTATTGACAAGCATTTGCTTAAGATTGAGTTTTTTCAGGCTGAGCGATTAATTCATTTGATTGTAACAATTACATCGGTAATAGTTGATATTGTGGCTTTTTTAATTGGTGTTGCGACAGCTAATTTAATATGTATCATAATCGGATATATGTTGATGTGTTTTGTTATTCCTTATATATATCATTATTTTTTGCTTGAGAATGGTGTTCAGATGATGTATAGACAGTATGATTATATGATTAAAAACGTATCTAAGTAGGGTATGTTTTTTTCTTGACATGAATAGTGTTATGATGTTAAGATAAAATCGACAAATTTGCATTTGGAGATGGTAAATTTATGGATATAGTTACGGATACTTTGTTGGATGCTTTAAAGTTGCTTCCATTTTTGTTTGTTACTTTTTTGGTAATTGAGTGTATTGAGCATAAGTTGGATGGTGATGTTATTGCTAAGGCTGGTAGATTGGGACCTTTATGGGGAAGTTTGTTGGGTGTTATTCCGCAGTGTGGTTTTAGTGCTTCTGCTACTAATTTGTATGCTACAAGGATTATTTCGCTTGGAACTTTGATATCGGTCTATTTATCGACTAGTGATGAAATGATACCAATTATGCTTGCTAATAAGGTTGATGTGGGGATTATTGTTAGGATTTTGTTGTTTAAGTTTTTTATTGGTATGGTTGTTGGTTTTGTTGTTGATTTGTTGTTTAGAAGGCGTGAGAAGTTGAAAATTGATGTTTTGTGTAAGCATGATCATTGTGATTGTGAGCACAGTATTGTTTTTTCGGCTTTGAGGCATACTATGAGTATTGTTTTGTTTGTTTTGGTATCGACTTTTGTAATTAATTTGGTGTTTGAGTATTTGGGACAGGGTTTTTTGGAAAGATTTTTTATGAAGAATACTATATTTAGTCATATGTTGGCTAGTTTAGTGGGATTGATTCCTAATTGTGGTTCTAGTATTATGATTACGGAGTTGTTTTTAAATAATACGATAACTTTTGGGGCTTTGCTTTCTGGTTTGCTTTCTGGTTCTGGAATTGGTATATTGCTTTTGTTTAAGACTAATAAGAGTCTTAGTGAGAATTTATTGGTTTTATCTCTTATATATGTAATTGGTGTTTTAAGTGGGTTTTTGGTTGATTTATTGGGTGTTTTTTAATTTTTTAGTTGTTTTGTTTTTATAAATTGTAAAAATAGTGTGAATGATACTTGAAAATGAGTGTCTTTTTTGATATATTATTAATGTAGAATTATAGCAAAGATAAAATTACTGCAAGCGCTATAGTTCTATGAGTGAAAAGTAAAAAGGAGGATGTTTATGAAATATAAAAAAATAAAGTTAACAAATAGTAACCTAGGGGGGGG
>CANRPB010000034.1 GCA_947632415.1 uncultured Bacilli bacterium | reverse complement strand
AATATTATTGGAACAGTTATTACTGCAATTATCGCGAGTATTACTATTATAGCGAGTAGTTCTATGAGGGTGAAAGCCTTTATTTTTCTAGACTTTCGCACCCCCCCCCCTAGTTTACTATTTGTTAACTTTATTTTTTTATTTTTCATAAACATCCTCCTTTTTACTTTTCCCTTATAGAACTATAGTCTTGCAGTAATTTTATTCTTTGCTATAATTCTACATTAATAATATATCAAAAAAAGCACTTTTAATCAAGTACCTATTTCTAATTTTTACAATTACTCAACATAATCTCATATAACCTTTATATAAAAAATCATTTTTAACCCTAACCTCATTACTTTTGACAATATAAATCACTATTTTTTTCAAAAAAGAATGATATATATAAGCAAGAATTATCTAAATATTTTTGCAAATACAAAAGTATTAATAATCTACCAATTCTTCCATTTCCACCCAAAAATTTTAAATGTATTCATAAAAAGAATTACCTATTTTTTCACAATCGAATAAACCCTCTTCTTAGCCCGACAAACCTGCTCACTAGTTAAACTATCCAAATAATTCATAGGATTAATATTATCACCATAAGAAACAATCCTACTAAAACACACCAATAAATCCTTATTAATCCCAATCCTTTCCAAATAATTCAAATAATCATAAAAACTAGATAACCCCAAATTATTAATACAATCACCATACAAAAAATTAAGAACAATAATCACATAACAATACAAATCACTATTATAATCAGCCATCACATAAGCCCCATGTCTATAATTATCAATATTATACTTATTAACACTATTAAGTAAAGCACGAGGCGTTAAATAACGAGCAGGAAAAGAAAAAGAACCATTAACCTTACAACCATCCAAATCAATCACACACAACTCCCCAGTATCATAATTAACCATAAAATTAGACTCATGGACATCATTCAAATAAAAATGCTTAAGATCAGTATGCTTTCTAATATTAACCATTTTATCCAAAATTAAACCAATGTCCTTCAAATACTTAATCTTAACCTCAAAAGGATAATCATTATCAAATAACCCCTTCAACGTAATACCATCAATACAAGGAATAGAAAAACCAACAACCTCCTTATTTACAGAAACAAGACTATCAGGAACAACAAAACAACTAGGCAAATCATAACTACTCAAAACCTCCAATGTAAATAACTTTTTAGCAAAATTAATACCATCACTAACATAAAGTTTCTTTAATAACTTATCAACACCATGATATGTAAAACTATACAAATCAGCCTCCGTATTAACATCACACAAATGAACCTTCTTCAAACTATCAAATCTCTTCTTAGAAATAGAAATAACCCTCATAATATCACCAACAAATAAATCAAGAAAAAAGACTGCCCCAAAAAAATTTGAAACAATCCCTTTTCATTACTTATAAAAAGCAAACTTACCAATAACAGGTAATTCCTCCTCTTTACACTTAGAAGCATTAACAATACCAATAATCATTAACACAAAAGGTATTAAACTAAGAATAAACTCTATTGCAAGCCCAAGACCACTAACAGTCCTATAAGGAACACCTAAAACATACTCAGTAACAGAAAAAATATTACCAATAATAGCCCTATTAATAACACCAATTACGATATTTAATAAAGTTAGTAACATACCCTGTCCTACATGAAATCTTACCGTCTTATCACTCTTCTCCTTAACAAGCAAACCAACAATCCATAAAATTCCAATATAAGATAAAATACTATACAACTTAACATTACTACTTGTACTATTAACATTATTCTCCATATAACTCACTCCTATCAAACATTATACAATATTTTTTAAAACAATAAAACTATTTTACAACAATATTTACCAATTTCTTAGGAACAACAACTTCCTTTACAACCTCTTTTCCATCAGTAAACACCTTAACATTAGGAATATCATAAGCAAGTTTAAGCATCTCATCATTAGAAGCATCAGTAGCAACAACAATTTTACCACGAATTTTGCCATTAACTTGAACAACCATTTCATAAGAAAGAGAAACAGTCTTATCCTCATCATAAACAGGCCATGCACTCGCACTTAACTCCTCACCCAATCCACAAACAGAATTAATCTCTTCCGTAATATGAGGAGCAAAAGGATTAAGCAACTGAATCAAAACACGATAATCACTACGCGTAATACTATCCAACTTTTCCATCTCATTAAGCAAAATCATCAAAGCCGAAACAGCCGTATTGTAATCAAGATTAGAAATATCATTAGTAACCTTCTTAATAGTCTGATTAATAATAATCTCCAAACTATCAGTATAACCCAAATTATCACTCAATCTACTCTGCAATCTCCAAACACGATCCAAAAACTTACTACAACCCTTTAAACCAAGTTCATTCCAAGAAGCATCCTTAGAATAATCACCAATAAACATCTCATAAGTACGCAAAGCATCAGCACCATACTCATTAATCATATCATTAGGATTAACAACATTACCCTTACTCTTACTCATTTTTTCACCATTTGAAGCCAAAATCATACCATGAGCAATACGCTTTAAAAAAGGCTCACTATATGGAACTAAACCCTGTTCATGCAAAAAAATATTCCAAAACCTTGCATACAACAAATGTCTAGTAGCATGCTCCATACCACCATCATACAAATCAACTTGACCCCAATACTTCATAGCATCCATAGAAGCAATCTCATTACTATTATGAGGATCCATATACCTTAACCAATACCAACTAGAACCAGCCCAATTCGGCATTGTATCAGTCTCACGCTTAGCACTTCCACCACACTTAGGACACTTACAATTAACAAACTCCTCGATATTAGCAAGCGGAGACTCACCATTATCCGTTGGCTCATAAGACTCAACAACCGGTAAAACAATCGGTAAATCAGCCTCATCAACAGGAACCCATCCACAACTATCACAATAAACCATTGGAATAGGCTCACCCCAAAACCTTTGACGAGAAAAAATCCAATCCTGTAAACGATAATTAACCTGCTTATGACCTATTCCCTTACTCTCAAGAAAATCAATCATCTTTGAAATAGCATCATCCTTATTCAAACCATTCAAAAAATCAGAATTAATATGAACACCATCCAAAACATAAGCCTCTTTATCTATATCCCCACCATCAATAACCGGAACAATAGGAATTGAAAACTTACGAGCAAAAGCATAATCCCTCTCATCATGAGCAGGAACCGCCATTATCGCCCCCGTACCATAAGAAGCCAAAACATAATCAGCAACCCAAATAGGAAGTAAATCACCAGTAACAGGATTAATAGCCTCAAGACCCTTAACAAGAACACTCGTCTTCTCCTTAGTATTATCCGTCCTTTCAATCTCACTTTTTCTCTTCGCACTCTCTTGATACTTAGTAACCTCATCAATATTAGAAATTCTATCCTTATACTTACTTAAAAACTCATGCTCCGGACTAATAACCATAAAAGTAACACCATACAAAGTATCAGGACGCGTCGTAAATACTTCTATAAAATCATCACAATCAGCAAGTTTAAAACTAACAGAAGCACCAACACTCTTACCAATCCAATTAATCTGAGCCGTCTTAACCTTATCCAAAAACAAAGTATCATCCAAACCATCAAGCAACTTATCAGCATAATCACTCATTCTAAGAACCCATTGATTCTTAAGCTTCTTAGTCGTAGGAGAACCACAACGCTCACAAACCCCTCCTTGAGCATCCTCATTAGATAAACCCATTTTACACTTAGGACACCAATTTATCTCCTTATAAGACTTATAAGCCAAACCAGCCTTATAAAACTGTAAAAACTGCCACTGAGTCAATTTATAATACTCAGGATCAGTCGTCGAAAACTCACGCGACCAATCAATAGACAAACCAAGAGACTTCATCTGTTCCTTAAAAACACGACTATTCTCCTTAACAACCAAAGCAGGATAAACATGATTCTTAATCGCATACTGCTCAGCAGGAGCACCAAAAGCATCCCATCCCATTGGAAACAAAACATTATAACCCATAGCCCTTCTAAAACGAGCCTGAACATCACTCGCACTATAAACACGAGCATGTCCTACATGTAAACCAGTTCCAGACGGATAAGGAAACTCAACCAACATATAAAACTTCTTCTTTGAATCATCAACCGAAACATTAAAAGTCCCCTTCTCATCCCAATAATTTTGCCACTTCTTCTCAATCGCACGAAAATTATACATTCTTCTTACCTTCCTTCTTCTTATATACTATTCCAATTAAACGATAAATAACTAAAATAAGTAAAACCAACAAAACAAAACAAACAACTAACTTAATAATATAATTATCAAAAAAATCAGAAACCATAAGCGTAAACGCAACAATAAACGAATTAGCCAAAGACAACACCAAAGCAAACTCATTCTTACTAATCTTACTAATATCCAACTTACTAGCCTTAATAATTAACATTGCTTGACTTGTTTCAAAAATCCTACTCTTCTTCTTATTATTTAAAATAACCAAAAATAAATAAAGCAAAAAAATAACCACAAACGTAACTACAAAAACAACCAAAGCACTCATATACCATCTCCCAAAAAAAACATTATAAATATAAGGACGTCTAAACGTGGTACCACCTTATTTCCATAATGTTATTATGCTCAAAATCTTAACGCGATTAACGGGTATAACCCAACTCCAAAGTAAATTCATAAACCGGTACTAAAAGTTTTCACCAACCACTTCTTCTCTAAATAGTCCTAGTTTACTACTACGCTTCTTCTCGGTCTTTAAATAATAACTATATTATATTACACTTGCTCAACATATTCAAGCAATTTTAAACACAATTGAATAAATTTTTTCTCCAAACCCTTATTTTGTAACTTTCTAACAGCAATCCTCTTTTTCTTAATAGGCAAATCACTAAATAAAACCTTATCAATCTGCTCTTTCTGTTCCGTCTTAATCTGCAAATCACTTATAATTCCCTCGATATCCTCATTAATAAGACGAACCGCATCAATCTCAATATCCCTACCCTTACAATTAACCGTTAACTGATGCCCAAAAGTAGGTATATCCTTAACCTCAACAATAAAATTAGGACCATCAACATAAGAACTAAAAGCAACCTTCTCATAATCCTTATAAATAGTAACATCCTCAGCACGCTTCGTATTTCTAAACACAAACTTATAATTACGAACCTCAGGAATAATATTAGGCTTACCCTCCAAAACTCTAATAATAACAGTATAATTATTAGGCATATAATTATAATCAATCGAAGTGAGAACATAATCATTACGTAAATAAAGATTAGTCTCCCCATCATCCTCATACATCACAAAATTATTAGATTTACCCGGAAAAATCTGTATTTCCATATTCTTAGGAGCCTTAGTATAAAACATATCCTCCTTATCAGCCATAGGTATAATAGCGCCCATTTTAACAAACACAGGATAATCCTGATCCCTAAAAAACGAAACATACCTCTTATTACCATGAAACTTCTTACCAGTAATAAAATCATACCAAGTACCCTCAGGAATAAAGAACTTATGAATAACCCTATCCATTACATAATCCTTATTATTCAAAATAGGCGAAACAAACAACTCAGAACCAAAATAATACTCATTACGATAAAGTGGATCATCATACATCTCCGAATGTCTATAATAAAGCGGTTGCAACAAAGGCGTTCCATACCTCGATAACCTATAAGCATCAGAATAAATATAAGGAATTAAACGATGACGCAACTGCAAATAATCCTTAGTAATATCATAAGTTTTAATACCCCATCGCCAAGGCTCACGCTTATAATACTTACCAGACTCACTCGCAAGTTTCATAATAGGACTAAAAGTACCCAACTGAACAAATCTAATAAAAAGCTCATTATCCTCAGTACCATTATGATACCCACCAATATCATGACTCCACCAAGTAATACCAGCATTAGAACAATTGATATTAAACAAAGGAATCATCTTCAAAGTATCCCAACTAACAACACTTTTACCAGAATAAAGAATCGAATACCTATGAGGACAAACAAGCGAATTATAAGCATAAACCAAAGGCCTACGATTAGCATACTTCATCATATCATAATACTGATAATGCTTCAAAATCGAAAGCTCCTTAAGCCTATCCTTATCACCAAAATCAATAAAATAAAAATCAATTCCCAAACTATCAAGCGGACGAATATAATACTTTAAATAAACATCAATAACCTTAGGATCATAAACATTAAAAGGAATAACACCATCCTTATCAGCCTGTAAAAAATTCGACGTAGCCTGAAAAGCAGGATCAATATTAGTAAAACCTAAAAAAGGATTAATCGTGAGACCAACTTTTATCTTATTAGCGTGCAAATAATCAACCATAGCCTTCGGATTACTAAAAATACTTTGATTAAACGTAAAACCAGCCTCAGCAAGTTTCTTATTATTACTCTTAATATGCCAATCACTATTCAAAATAATAGTCGAAACAGGAATTTGATTCTCCCTAAACTTAACAACCAACTCCTCTAATTTCTTATCACCATACTTATAATTACGATACCACCAATTACCCAAAGCATACCTTGGAATTAAAGGCGTATAACCAGTAATTCTATAATAATCCTCCAAACACTTAGAAAAATCATTAATATAAACAAACAGATACAAGTCAATACCATTAATATCACGCCTTAAAATAGTTCCATCATCCTCAAACACCATCGACTTAGAATCGTCCAAAGTAACAAAGCCATCCAAAGAATACAAACTTTTCCTCAATTTACCCTTTTTACCCTCAAATAACTCAAAACCAGGAGCACCATAATTCTTAACCTCAGGATAACCGTAATACCACACTTTATTCTGTTTATTAGAATCAATACCATCAAAAATCTCAACACGCAAATTACTACTAGGATTAACACTACTTCCCTTAAAAGGCGCATTCTTTACATAAAACAACCTAAAATAATCCGTCGTAACCGTAACAACCCTTGCATCCTCAATCGCCGAAAACTTAGGAATAGGCAAATTTCTATTAAAAACCTGTTCCGTTGCCCTATCCTCAAACAAACCCGTCTCATTATACTCAAGTCTAATCAATCTCTCAGTCAAAACAGTTATTCTATACTTATCACCCTTAATTATCGCCTTAGGATTAGATAAAGCATTCCTACCAACTTTAAACTGTTCACCTAAATTATACATAACTCACCTCAAATCTCTTCAACCTTAATAAAATTAGTATGCTTTGTTTTTCTAAAAGGATAACCACCAGTAATTATTATCTTATCCCCATCCTGCAAATCCAAATATTTACAAGCCATTTCTCGTGACTTATCAATCGTATCATCCAAAGTTTTTAATTCCTTAATATAAATTGGATAAACACCAAAATACAACTTCAAACTCTTAACCGTATTCACATCAGGACTCATAGCAAGTACCAAAGCATTCGATCTAAACCTACTTATCTTCTTAGCTGTAAAACCCGTAATAGTCGGAGCCACAATCACCTTACACTTCAACTTGTTAGACAAAAGAGCCACACTATAAGCCAAACTACCAGTCGTATCACCATCATCACTTCTAATAGCCCTATCAAACAAATCATTATAATCAATATTATCCTCAGTCGCCATAATAACCTTTTTCATAACCTCAAGCGCCTGAACAGGATGACGCCCCTTCATCGTCTCTAACGATAACATAATAGCGTCACTTCCATCCAAAACAGCATTCGCAACATCACTAACCTCCGCACGAGTTGGAACAAGCGAATACTCCATAGAAGACAAAACCTCAGTCGCAACAATACTTATCTTACCAGCATAATGACACTTATTAATAACCATCTTCTGAATCCCAGGTATTCTTTCAATCGGTATCTCAACACCCAAATCACCTCGAGTTAACATTACCCCATCAGAAACCTTAATAATATTATCAATATCACTAATAGCCTTCTCACGCTCAATTTTACTAATTATACCTATATGATCATTACCAAGTTCAATGAGCAAATCATTAACATCCAAAACATCCTCACTAGAAGAAACCAAAGACAAAGCCAAAAAATCAACATTCATCTTATCAGCAAATAAAATATCAGCCCTATCCCTACTAGATAAAAAAGGCAACTTCAAATCATCGTCAATAAACACACTAGAATAATCAATTACTTCCCCACCTTGAACTACCTCACACAACAAATAATCAGGACCTTTATCCAAAACACACAAAACAACCCGTCCGTTATTTATCTTAATAATCGTATTACACCTAACATTAACCAAATCAAAATAATCAATATACAATTTAGTCTCATCACCAACTAAATCACTATTATACACCCTAATCTTAAAACCCTCTATAAACTTAGCCTTACCACCACTAAAACGACCTGTTTTAACATCTGGACCAACCGTATCAAACATAATACTTGTAATAGTTCCAAGCTCCGCATCAACATCACGAATTTTATTAATAACATCCTCACAAAAATCATGATTAGCGTAATTCAAATTAATTCTAAATACACTCGTCCCATTAACAATAAACTGTTTTATCATCTCTTTAGTGTTACTAGCAGGACCAATAGTAACAATAATATTAGTCTTATTCATAACTCACCTTGCCTTACCCCTATAATACTATAATAATTATAACACAAAAGCCCACTATATGAATTTATTTTTTAAAAAAAACTATTATTATTATCCACAATCAAACAAAACATATAACAAAAAAAAACATTTAAAACAAAATTTTAAATATTTTTATCACCAATACAATACGGATAATCAATACCATTAATCACAACAGAAACACTATCATGAACAAGACAATCACCCTTACACTTAACAAGCAAATAATTACCCGTATGACCTATCAAAAAACCATCCTTAAATACCTCAGGAATAAAAGAAACCCTACACCCAATAAAACGCTTCATATAATCTAACTCAAGTTCACGCGACAAATCAAGCAAAACACGAACCCTTTTTTTCTTAATACAATCATCAATTTGTTGATCCATCAAACTAGCCTTCGTACCACTTCTCTTAGAATAAGGAAAAACGTGCAACTTCGTAAAACCAATTTTCTTAATATTAGAAACCGTCTCCAAAAAATATTCCTCAGTCTCTCCCGGAAAACCCACAATAACATCAGTAGTAATCGACATCAAAGGTCTAACCTGTCTCAATTTTTGAATCTTAGATATAAAATACTCAACATTATACTTTCTATTCATTCTATCAAGAATATAATCACAACCAGACTGTAAAGGAATATGCATGTGATCAACCAATACATCATTATTCTTAATTATATCTATTACCCTATCATTTATCTCCGTAATCTCAATCGAAGAAACTCTAAGACGTTCTAAACCATCAATCTTAACCAAATCACTAAGTAAACAAGCAAAATCATAATTATCAAACTCAGCCCCATAATTACCAGTATGAATACCAGTTAAAACAATTTCCTTATGTCCACTCAAAATAAGTTTTCTAGCCTCAGATAAAACTTCCAAACAAGGCTTACTCCTAACCCCACCTCTAGCAAAAGGTATTATACAATAACTACAATAATTATTACATCCATCCTGTATCTTAATAAAAGCCCTTGTATGATCATAATTATTAAGACTCATCTTTTCAAAAAAAGTATCAGACACATCAGACACATCAACAATACGCATTCTCTCAATCAAAAACCTATTAACATACTTACTAATAATTGACTTATTCTTATTTCCAATTAAAATATCAGCATCAATCAAAGACAAATCATCACTAGTTTGAACATAACAACCAACAACAACCAAAATAACATCAAAATTATTCCTAACATGACGAACCAACTTCATTGTCTTATTATCAGCCGTATTAGTCACAGTACAACTATTAATAATAACAATATCAGCCTCACTTACAGAAGACTCAATAAAACCATTATTCTTAAGATTATCCTTCATAACATTACTTTCATAAGCATTAACCTTACAACCTAAAGTATATATATAAAACTTCATAACAACACCCACCAGTATTTTAACACAAAATCAAAGAAAAAACTCATTAAATTAGAATTCATCTAATAATGAGTCACTATCATCAAAAATAATCTCTTCAACATCATCAACAACTTTACCTTCATCAACTATTCCATAAACAGGAGAAATAACCTCTGTTCTCTTAAACTTAGGTGTAACATCACTAAATTGAACCGTATTCTCTTCAAAAGAAACATTATTAACTTTCTCAGAAACAATATCCTCATCAACAAACTCAATATTTTCATTTGAAAAATCAAAATTCATAAAAGCATTCTCTTCACTTGGAACTTCTAAAGGCATTGCTTGATTACTATAATCATTTTGAAACATATAAATTTCTTTATCTAAATTTTCTTTATCATATGCCTCAATTATTTCTTTATTAGCATCACTAATTTCAACCTGATTTTCAAGTTCATCATCAAAAACCTGAATAGACGAAACATCAATGGAACTCTTAGCACCCAAAGAATCCAACAACTCTTGATAACTTATAATAGCATTCTCTTCCTGCTCCTCCTCAAAAGAAACAGCACTAGCCTCCTTAACATCCAACGCTTCCTGCATCTTCGTCAAAACATCCTCAATCTTATCCTCATCAGTCTCGATATTCTCAAAAACACCATTATCAATATCCTCAGAAATAGCCTTCAAATCTTCCCTTTCATCATAATCACTTTTTTTACAAAAAATAACAACAACAGTAACCAAAATAGCAATAATACCAAAAGCAATCAAACCACATATAAAAATAGGATTTGCAAAAATACTCATATAATCACTCCAATAACTCATAATTAATCGCGCTAAGAACAAACAATGGAACTGTCTCAACTCTTAAAACTCTACTACCCAAACTAACTGAGACAAAACCCAACTCATTTAATTTAGCCTCTTCTCGATCAGATAACCCGCCCTCAGGACCGGCTACTATATACAGTATATCATACCTTCCACAAGTTTGTACAATTTTTTTAATATTTTTATTTTTTTCTTTTGTACTACACACTACCTTGACACCATCAGAAAACTTCAAATCATCAATTTTCCTAATATTATCAATAAAAGGAATCGAAACACGCTTAGACTGTTCACTAGCCTCCTTAACAATCTTTTCCCACCTAGAAATTTTCTTAGCCTCATTATCAACCTTAACAATCGTTCTATCAGTAATAATAGGAATAATACCATAAACGCCAAGTTCAGTTGCCTTTTGAAGAATCAAATCCATTTTCTGTTCCTTCAAAACCGGAACAATCAACACAACATTTAATCTATCATCAACACTAGACAAAACACTGTCAAATAAAACATTAACACCATCATTAAAAGAAACTTTACACTTATACAACACATTAGAAAAAACAACCTCAATAAAATCTCCACTCTTCATCCTCATAACATTAGTTATATGATGAATATCACCATCACTTAAAATAAAGCAATCATCACGACGAGAAACAGCAAAATACCTTTGCATTTAATCACCACACACCAACTCATCAACAGAAACATCACAAGGCGTATCATCATCACAAACCTTATAAGAAAAACTATTACTATTACTAGAAACAATAATATTCATATCATCCGGAAACTCCTTTTTAGTAATAGGATTAAAAACCTTATCAATATACCCAAGTTCCCTTAACTTTCCCAAAGAAATACGTTTACTAGAACCATCAACAATATCAATACAAAAAACATTTTCAGAAACATAATCACTAGCAGCACTTTTAATATTTAAAATCTGAGTATTATATAAAGTCTTCTTATTATCAGAAATTATTTTACTAATAGTAGGAACAACAATTAAAGAAAGCATCCCAAGTATCGTAACAACCCCCAATAATTCAATCAACGTAAAACCATTCTTCTTCATACAATCACTCTTTCTAATAAAAATCTAGTGATTTTACACTAGATATAAGTATAAACTAATTTTAAAATAATAAATTCTAGGAGATAATATTAGATTTTGAGACAGTTATAACTGG
>CANRPB010000033.1 GCA_947632415.1 uncultured Bacilli bacterium | reverse complement strand
CCCCCCCCCCTAGTTTACTATTTGTTAATTTTATTTTCTTATTTTTCATAAACATCCTCCTTTTTACTTTTCCCTTATAGAACTATAGCGCTCGCAGTAATTTTATTCTTGCTATAATTCTACATTAATAATATATCAAAAAAAGTACTTTTAATCAAGTACTAATTTTATTATTCATCATTTAATAACCAATCTACAACATTTATTTTTTTAATACCATTATAATCAGCCTCTAAGTCCATATCCAAAGTAATTAAAAATTTAGGATAATAATCACCAGTTTTTTGTAAAGATCTTAATTCTCTTTCCAAAACTTTTGAATCCCTAACCGATAATGCCACTTGATAATACTTCAAACCATCCCTATTTTCAGCCACAAAATCAACCTCCAAATCATCAACCTTACCAACATATACCTTATAACCTCTTCTTAAAAGTTCTAAATAAACAACATTTTCTAAAATATGTCCCATATCACTATCAGCCTTCTTACCCAAAAAATAACTTCTTAAACCAGTGTCTACAACATAATATTTATAATCTCTAACCAATAAATTTTTACCCTTAACATCAAATCTCTCTGCCTTATAAATCAAAAAACTTTCCAAAAATGCCATAATATAATTTTCAACCGTATGATTACTTATGGACATTCCCTTACTTGTTAAAGTATCACTAATCTTCTTAGTAGAAATAGAACTACCAATACTATCAAAAATAAACTTTAATATTCCCTCTAATAAAAACTTATCAGTTACATTATTCCTAACCATTATATTCTTATAAACAATAGTAGAAAAAATACCATCCAAATACTTATCTAAATCATTTATATTAGTTTCAATAATTTCTAAATTACCAGGCATTCCACCATTTTTCATATAATCAAGAAACAAACTATAATAATTATCACTATCAAAAGCCTTAACATATTCCTTAAATGACAAAGGTAACATCTTAATTTCCACATACCTACCAGACAATAAAGTAGAAAGTTCACCAGAAAGCAAATAAGCATTAGATCCCGTTATATACATATCAACATTTTCTTTAATATACAAACTATCAACTGCCCTTTGAAACTCAAAAACATTTTGAACTTCATCCAAAAAAATATAATACTTTTTCCGAGGATCAAGCATCTTATCAATAAAATTATATAACTCCCTATAATCTTTAAAATCATAAGTTAAACTTTCTAAATTAATATTAATTATTTGATCATCACCAATACCACATTCCTTTAAATAATTAATAAATAACTTAAACAAAGTTGACTTACCACATCCTCTTATACCAGTAACTACTTTAATCAAATTTTTGTCTTTAAAACGCTTTAATTCTTCAAAATATTCTATTCTCTCAACCACAATATCACCTCTAAATATAATATACAAAAAATAAATACATCAAGTTTTGGAAAAAAAATTCCAAAACTACACAAAAATATCAACTATTTAAAAAATAATCATAACAAATAACACATCATACAAATCTTAAAAAAAGAAGTAACTATTCATTACCTCCATTCATATTTTCCTCAACCATTTTAAATAAATCAATCAAATAAAAAACAAAATGTCTATCCAAATTAGATATATCCAAAGTAATTAACAACCTCTTCTCCTGTAAACTAAACCTAAACATCCTACCCAAATTAGAAACTTTGATAAATAACTCTTGAACATTAAGTCGATTAGTTAAATCATAAGGAAATAAAATTTTTATAAAATTCTTAACCTGCTTCACATCATTAATACCAATTCTTTTCGCAATCTTCTCCAACCACTCTTGATGCATATAAATATACAAATCATCATCAATCTTACCAAATCTATCCTCAATCTCAAACTTAACTTGTTCCAACTTCTCAAAAGAATCAATTTCATTAATCTTCTTATGAATCAAAATCTTCATTTCCTCATCAGCAACATAATCATCACTAATCGAAGTATTAACATCAATCAAAGGCTTTTCATCCAACTCTTTACTCAAATCAACAACCGTTTCACCCTTAAGAAGTTTAACCTGATTATCAAGCATATTCAAAAACAAATCAACACCAACACAATCAACAAAACCAGCCTGCTCAACACCAAGAATATCACCAGCACCTCTAATCGATAAATCCCTCATCGCAATCGCAAAACCACTACCCAACTCCGTAAACTCCTTAATCGCATTCAATCTCTTAATCGCAACCTCAGACAAAATTTTATGCTTATCATACATCAAATAACAATAAGCAATCTTATTAGTTCTACCAACACGACCACGAATTTGATAAAGTTGAGAAAGACCAAATCTATCCGAATCCTCAATAATCAACGTATTAACATTAGGAATATCAATACCTGTTTCAATAATCGTTGTACATAACAAAATATCAAACTCATGATTAATAAACTTAATCATAACATTTTCAAGATCAACCTTATTCATCTGTCCATGAGCATAAACAATCCGCGCCTCAGGAACAAGCTTACCAACTTCAATCGCTTTAGAAGGCAAATCATCAACACTATTATATAAAATAAAAACCTGACCACCACGCGAAAACTCCTTGTAAATAGCATCCTTCAAAACCTGCTCATTATCCGCTAAAACATAAGTCTGAACAGGATACCTATTACTAGGCGGTGTTTCAATCAAAGAAAGACCCCTAACACCAACCATCGACATCTGTAAAGTTCTAGGAATAGGAGTAGCAGAAAGCGTTAAAACATCAATATTATTCTTATAATTCTTAATCTTCTCCTTATGCTTAACACCAAATCTTTGTTCCTCATCAATAATCAAAAGACCCAAATCCTTAAACTTAACATCATCACTCAAAATTCTATGAGTACCAATAAGCAAATCAATCTTACCATCAATCAAATCACCTAAAATCTGCTTCGTCTTCTTAACCGTAACAAACCTATTTAAAACCTCAATTCTAACAGGAAAATTAGAAAAACGCTCCAAAGCATTATTAAAATGCTGATTCGCCAAAATAGTAGTAGGACACAAAAAAGCCACCTGTTTACCAGACATAACAGCCTTAAAAATAGCCCTAAAAGCAACCTCAGTCTTACCATAACCAACATCACCACACAACAAACGATCCATTGGTCTAGAACTCTCCATATCACGCTTAATCTCCTCAGTAGACTTCAACTGATCAGGCGTAATTTCATAAGGAAACTCCTTCTCAAACTCAACCTGTAAATCATTGTCAGGTAAAAAAGAAAAACCAACTGCAGTCTCACGCTTAGCATATAATTCAAGCAACTCATAAGCCATATCCTGAACACGCTTACTAACCTTCTTCTTAATCTTTTCCCAATCCTTACCACCCAATTTACTTAAAACAGGCTCACGACCATTACTAGAAGAATACTTAGTAATAAAATCAATCTTTTCAACAGGAATATACAACTTATCATCATCACGATACAAAAGCAAAATATAATCCTTTCTAAGACCATTTTTAACTAAAGTACTAATACCAGCATACTTACCAATACCATGAGAAACATGAACAATATAATCCCCAATCTCCAACTTATTAATATCACGTATCTTAGCGCCCAATTTAAAATTACTATTATAATTATAAATACTACTCTTCCTATTAAACAACTCAACCTCAGAAATAACAACATAATCCAAAAATTCAAAACCCTTACTAATTTTTTTAACTATAACATTAATCTTACCCAAACAAATATTATTAAAATCAGTAAAAATCATATCATCACGACTTAAATCCTCAAAAAGTTTATTAACCTTATACCTATCACTAAGACAAACAATAATTTTTTTACCACTAGAAACATATTCATCAAATCTAGCATTAATCTTATCAATACCACTCGGAAAACTATCAACATCAAAAGAAGAAAAACAAATAGAATCACTCATATTAATAGAATTATCAAAAGACATAAAAAAAATCTCACAATCATTTTTTATATCATCAAAATCAAACATATACTTAGTATCAGAAGGAACATCACAACTTAAATTATAATTAAAAATCTCCTCACTAAGTAACTTATAACCATTTCTAATATCATCATACTTATTAAAAAAAACAGATAAACCATCAAAATAACCAGAAATATTACAAACCGAAGAATAATTAATCAAATTCTTTTGAAGTCTATCCTCAAAAGGAACATCACTAGAAACTAAAAACTCACTATTAGGAACAATCACAATACTACTAACACTCTCAATCGTCAATTGCGTATCCACATTAAAAAACTTTATCGAATCAATAGTATCTCCCCAAAACTCAATACGAATAGGATTAACAAAATTAATAGGAAAAATATCCAAAACAAAACCCCTAACAGCAATCTCACCCGTTTTACTAACAACGCTCTCCCTAACATATCCAACATCAATAAGACGATCAACCAAACTAGACAAAACAAAATCAGTACCAATATCCAATTTAATCAAAGAATCAATAAAAACATCACGCTGGGGTAAAAAGCGCAAATAACCCATCAAATTAGTAACAACAACACACCTTTTACAACTAATAATTTTATTAAGTGACTCAATACGAGTAACCTTCAACTCCGGAGAAATCGCAAGAGCCTCACTAGTCAAAAAATCATCCATCGGAAAAAACAAAACATTTTCGATATAATTAGACAAAGACTGATACATCAAATTAGCCTCATAAAGACTATTACAAACAACCAAAACACTCTTACCACAACTATCAAAATAATTATGAATATAAATACTCTTTAACTCATCATTGAGACCACTAATATAACTATAATCAAACCTATCAAACAACTTGTCAAATAACATAAAAACACTCTCCTAAAAATTAGTTATATTTACTCATCAACTTATCAAAACTATAATTTAAATAATCATAAAATAACCCAGGCATACAACTTAAAACATCATTAATAATATCCATATCAGAAGAAGAAAACCTACCAAGAACATAATCCTTAACATCAATCATTCTATCCCTTGAAATACCAATTTTTAAACGATGATAATTCTGCGTAGCCAAATTAAACTCAATATTCTTAAGACCATTATGACCACCACTACTACCATGAGCACGCAACTTAATTCGACCAACATCCAAATCCAAGTCATCATGAATAACCAAAATATCAGAAACAGAAATATCAAAAAAATCAACAAATCTTCTAATAACCTCACCAGACAAATTCATATACTCCTGAGGTTTCAAAAACATAACCTTATTACCATCAACACAAAAAGTAGTATAAATACCACCAAACTTAGTTCTATCAAAACTAATACCCAAAGAATCAACAATCCTATCAATCGCCATAAAACCAACATTATGACGCGTTTTATCATACTCACGACCAGGATTACCAAGCCCAACAATTAACTTCATACCATCACCTATTCTCCAAATTATGATACTCATTATAGACAACACTCTTAGGAACATTTCTCTCACGTGCCACCATTTTAATAGCATCCATATCACTATTTCCCAAGCTCTTATAAAACTCTACATGCTCACAAATAGACAAATTATCACATGCATTATCCTCACAAGCACCATCAACAACAATAACAAACTCACCCTTAGCACCAGAAACCTCAGTAATTACATCAGCAACATTACCTCTAAAAACTTCCTCATACCTTTTAGATATTTCCCGGGAAATACTTATTTTTCTATTTCCCAAAACTTTCAAAATATCCTCAAGCATCTCCTGCAAACGATGCGTCGACTCATAAAAAATCAAAGTTTCACGATGAAATCGCAAATCATCAAGTTCCTTCCTACGCTTAGACGACTTACTATTTAAAAAACCATAAAACGTAAAAGAAGAAACATCCAAACCAGAAACAATCAAAGCAGGAACAAAAGCCGTTGGACCAGGCAAAGCAACAACATTATAACCATTATCAATCGCAACCCTAACAAGTCCATACCCCGGATCACTAATAGCAGGTGTACCCCTATCACTAACAACAGCAACACTTTCCCCATTAGACAAAAAAGCAAGTAACTTATCACCATTATTACTTTCATTAAAATTATGACTAGAAATAAGCCTTTTCTTTATTCCCAAATGATTTAATAATAAACCAGTAACCCTAGTATCTTCAGAAAAAATGACACTAACACTCTTTAAAACATCAATAGCCCTTAACGTAATATCAGCCATATTACCAATCGGTGTTGGAACTAAATAAACAATAGGACTACCATCATAACTTTTCTGACTCACAAAAATCACTCCTCAAAAAATTTCATAACCTCCGAAGTATAATCACCATTATCATCATGTATAACAAGCGGAGGCAATATAGACAAACCAGACTTACCATTCTTAGAACCCTCAACTAAAATCATATTACACATACGACCAACCTTAGGATAAATAAAACGTACCCTCTTAGGCTCAATATTATTCCTACGCATCTCACAAAAGATATCAATCATACGATCAGGCCTATGAACAATTGCCACAACCCCACCATTCTTTAATAACTTCCTACTAATCTTAAACAACTGTTCCAAATTAAGACACACCTCATGACGCGCCAATAACTTATAAGAACTATTATTAAAATGCGAACCAGTTGTAACCTTAAAAAAAGGAGGATTACAAGTAATAACATCATAACAATCACTAGAACAATCAGCGCTAAAATCATTAATATCAGCATTAACAATATTAATC
This sequence comes from uncultured Bacilli bacterium, assembly GCA_947632415.1. Lineage (GTDB taxonomy): Bacteria > Bacillota_I > Bacilli_A > RF39 > UBA660 > UBA3631. The sequence continues at coordinate 5,698 of CANRPB010000033.1, read as the reverse complement.
CTATCATCTAAACAATTAAGCGCCACACTTTTTAAAGCCAAATCATAAACATCACTCTGTATCTCAACACCAGTAATAGAAGCATCCGTTTTCGTAGACAAAATCAAAGGAATTGGTGCATTACCACAACCAATATCCAATATCTTTCCAATACCCTTATTCAACGAAACAAAATTAGCAAGTAAAACTGAATCAAGAGAAAAATTAAACATATCAGTATTCTGAACAATTTTTAAACCCTTGTAACCAAGCAAATAATTAATTACTTCCACAATCAACCTCAACAATCGCATTATTAACACTAACAGAATACTTCTTATTAAGAATATCAACACTAACAACTTGTCCCCTACCACTATCAGTATCAACAACACTACCAACAGCAGGCAAACACTTCCTACAATCAGAATAACACTTATCCTCGTACTTCAAACAACACATAAGTCTGCCACAAACGCCATTAATTTTATTAGGATTAAGCGCAATATTTTGATTCTTAGCCATATTAATAGAAACAGTATCCAAATCCTTTAAAAAACTAGAACAACACAACTTTCTACCACACTGTCCAAAACCACCAATCTCCCGCGCCTTATCACGCGCACCAATCTGCCTCAACTCAATTCTCGTCTTATAAACAGAAGCAAGATCACGCGCCAAAGCACGAAAATCAACCCTAGAATCAGACAAAAATCTAAAAATCAACTGGTTTCTATCAAAAGTATACCTGCAATCAACAATCGTCATATTAAGATTCATACGATAAACAAGATTTTTACACCTTTTAAAAGCCTCACGCGCATCACGAATATTCTTTTTATTTTTAAGATAATCACTTTTAGAAGCAATCCTCACAACCTTATTTAAACCATTAAAACGCACGTCATTAGACAAAAAAGGAACCAACTCAACAGTACCAAACTCCAAGCCTCTATCAGTATCAACAATAACAGTGAGCTTTCGCTTCAATCGCATATCACCAGCATCAAAATAACTCAACTCACTACTGTTACCAATTCTAACACCAGTTAACATAGTCATAAAAACCACACATTCCTTTCACTTCGTTCAAGGCACACATAGTCATGAAAACAATTATTTTTCAGACTATCTCCTCCATCTTAATAATAAACTTGTCCAAAAGAAGACCAACATTAACATTAGAATACAAATCACTCTTAATATCCATAATCAAACTCAAAAAATTATTTATATCAAAAAAATTATAAACACTAAAATCAGAAACATTAGAAGAAAACGAACTCAAAATAATATCACGATTTAATTTAAAATTAATAACATCATTAAAAAACAAAACCATAATATCAAAAGCAAACAAAAAATCATCCTTAGATACAAAAAAACAATTCCACAACTTATCAATATAAACAATCGTATCAAGTTTATTATTGCGCAAATAAACTAAAAAATCAATAACATGAGAAATCATACTAAAACTACTATTATCAGTAACAAAAGCATTAACTTTACCACTATCATCATACAAGTAATTAGCAACATTAACAAGCATATCAGAACTTTTATCCAATACACTATTCAAATTAATAACTTGACACCTAGAAACAATCGTATTCAAAACTTTGTAAATATTATCTGTAACCAATACAGCCACAATACCATCACAAGGTTCCTCCAAAAACTTAAGAATAGAATTAGCAGCCGAGGCATTCAAACAATGCGCACCATTTATGATATAAACCATTTTATTAGAATTTACAGACTTAAAAGAAAAATCAGACAAAAGTTCATCCGTTTGTTCCTTCTTTATCCATAAACCATCACTCTCTATAACCTTAAAATCAGAAAAAGCATTTTCATCAATCAAATGACACTGATTACAATTAACACACTCTTGATTATTTGTTTTATTCAAAGGACATAAAAGATATTTAGCAAAACTCTTAGCCAAATCCAAACCTTTACTATACCCATTAGTATTAATTAAATAAGCATGAGAACACTTATCATTAACAATACTATTTTTTAAAATTTTATACACAATAGCTTGTTCAGAAGAAAAATCATCCAACACATTATCACCTCAAAACAACAAAACAAAAATCAAGATAAAACTAAACAAAGCAGGAACACCAAGCACCGTTAAAATAGAAATTGTAAAAAAATTAATCGGTATAACAACCCCCATCGGTGAAGCAACCAAATTAAAACTATATAAAAGTAAAATACCAAAAATAACCTTCTTAAAAAATCCAAAAATTGCTTTAAACATATTATCACCAATAAATAATATGAAAAAAACAACTAATTCTTTACATCATTAATAATTTCTTTACGATCCTCCAAAGCCATTTCAAGTGTCAACATATCAATATAATCGATATCAGCACCTAAAGGAATACCGTGCGCAATTTTCGAAACCTTTACATTTTTACTAGAAAGCAACTTTGAAATATACAAACTAGTTGTCTCACCCTCAATACTAGGCTTTAAAGCAAGAATAACCTCCTTAACATTCTCCTTATCAATACGAGAAACAAGCATATCAACATTAATATCATCCGGTCCTATTCCATCCAAAGGAGAAATAAGACCATTTAAAACATGATACTTGCCCCTAAAAGAACCAATCTTTTCAAACAAAAAGGAATTCTTAGCCTCTTCAACCACACACAATACACTGCCATCTCTAGACTCATCTCTACAAACAGAACAAACATCATCCTCAGTTAAATTATTACAAACAGAACATCTCTTAATTTTTAAATTAACATCTTTAATAGAATTAGAAAACATATCAATAACATTATCATCAAAATTCAAAACAGCCAAGGCAAGTCTCTCCGCTGTTTTTTCACCAATACCCGGTAACTTTCTGAAACACTCAATAAGATTTTTAATTGACTTAGGATAATTCATAACTAAAATAAACCAGGCATACCTTTAGTATACTTACCCATTCTTTCTTCAGTTTCTTTATTTATTTTACTAATTGCATCATTAACAGCAAGCATAACCATATCTTCAAGCATTTCAACATCATCATTACTCAATTCATCAACATTAATATGAACACTATTAACCTTCATATCACCTGTCATTGTAACAGTAACCAAAGAAGAAGTACCCTCAAAAGACTCACCATCAATTGCTTTCTTCTCATCCATCATTTTCTTCTGTAATTGTTGTGCTTGTTTCATCATAGCCTGTATATTCATAAATATCTCCTCTTTCCACTTTACTTATATTCAACAACATCTTCAAACATACTAGCAATCTCATCATCAGACTGCACCACATTCAAATTATCAAACTGTCCATTTTCAGGACGATAAATAAACTTTTTTTTCTTAGAATTAAACAAATCCCTTATCTGTTCCCATTCATCAAAAGAAACAGAAACAACCTTATAACGCTTTGTCAAAATCTTTTCTAATAAATTCTCAATAATTAAAAAATTACTATTAAACAAATTAGAAATATCATAATTATCATAAACAAAAATAACATACTCAGAACTCGTTGCCTTCAACTTACCATCTAATAATAAAGAAGCCCACTTCCCATAATTTTTATCTAAAAGATAATTCTTCAACTCATCAAGACGACCATTAATTTCACGAATTATAGACTTATCAAACCTAGACAATGTATTATCAACACGTATATCTTTAAAAATAGTATCATCAAACTTATCTTTGCGTTCAAAAGACACATTATCCTTTTTATCAATATTTCCATCCGTTTTACTCTCAATCTTAACACTAGAATTACTCTCCGACAAAACAAACGAAATATTTAACAAAGTCATTTCCAAAGTCAATTGAAAATTATTCGTCTTCTTCATATTATTCAAACAATCATTAAAAATATTTATGCAATTAATTAATTTAGAAGCCGAAATATCATAATCCTTATAAACACTCAAATCAAAACCATTCTTCTCCAAAAAATTAGGAGCCTCATAATAAAGCAAAATATTTTTAATAAAAGAAATAACTCCTTCAACTATCTTAACCAAATTTTTTCCATTACTATTATAATCATATATTTTAGAAAAAGCACCATCAAGATTATTATTAATAATATCATCAAAAAACAACTTAATCTCCGACTCAACCAAAGTACCATTAACATCATGAACATCACTTAATGTTATCTCGTCATTACAATAAGAAATAGTTTGATCAAGCAATCCAACAGAATCCCTTAAACCACCGTCCGACAAACGAGCAATTTCAAGTAACACATTTCTAGAAATACTCAAACCTTCACTAGAAGCAATATACTCCAATCTTTTAACAATATCATCCAAAGAAATTCTCTTAAAATCAAACCGTTGACACCTAGATAAAATTGTAGTAGGAATCTTATGCGGTTCAGTAGTAGCCAAAATAAAAATAATATGACTAGGCGGTTCCTCTAAAGTTTTCAACAAAGCATTAAAAGCACCCTGAGTGAGCATATGTACCTCATCAATAATATAAACCTTATACTTGCTAAAAGAAGGCACTAAATCAATCTTATTTCTTATCTCTCTTATTTCATCAACACCATTATTAGAAGCAGCATCAATTTCAATAATATCAATATCATTTTTAGAATTAAATTCCAAACAACTCTTACACTTATCACAAGGAATAAAATCATTAAGATTTTCACAATTAATCGTCTTAGCCACAATTTTAGCAATACTAGTTTTACCAGTACCACGAGGTCCCGTAAACAAATAGGCATGACTCAATCTATCATTTGAAATAGCATTCTTTAAAGTCTTAACAATAACCTGTTGACCAGCAATCTCATTAAAATTACTTGGACGATATTTTCTATATAAAGCTTGATACATAAAGTCACCCCACTCACCAATAATTATAACATAAAAAGATAGTTTTAACCATCAAACTATCCCCTTTTATTCAAAAAAAATTTTTTCAAAATACACGAACAATCATTTTCCAAAACACCACCAACAACATCAACAATATGATTATTTTTTTTACTGTGCAAAACTTCACCCAAACTTTCAGCATATCCAAACTTTGCACACTTTGTTCCATAAACAACCCTTTTAATACGAGCCTGTAAAATAGCACCACAACACATCAAACAAGGCTCCATAGTAACATACAAAACACAATCATCCAAATGCCATGTACCCAACTTACGACAAGCCCTTTTAATAGCGATAATTTCAGCATGATTAATCGCACACTTCTTAATATTTTTTGTATTATAAGCACTAGAAATAACTTTACCATTCCTAACAATAACCGCTCCAATCGGAACATCATCCTTTTTATAAGCCTTACCAGCCATTTTTAAAGCAAAATTCATAAAAAATTCATCATTCATATAAAAACCTCAAAAAAAGACGCACACATTCAGAGGTTCTTAAGGCTGCTATCTCCCGATTCTGACCTGTTTCAAACATAAACATTGCGTCTGAATAATTATATAACTTTTAAAAAAATAATTCAAATAAAACTGTGCAAAAATAATAATATTTTTTTTATGTGTAAAAACGATAAGCCTTTGCGAATTAATAATGTGCATAAATAATTCGCAAAGGCTTAATAAATAATTACTTCATTAATAATTGTTCAAAAAAAGTTTTATAACTATAATTATACAAATTATTATTATTTACTTCGTTCCTTTGTTCCACGTGAAACATTGTTCTTTCTCTTTTCCTTTTTTACTTTATTTACTTCGTTCC
>CANRPB010000032.1 GCA_947632415.1 uncultured Bacilli bacterium | reverse complement strand
AAAAAAATGAAGTAAATTACTTCATTAAAACTATAATTCAAACTGAGAATTATATAACTCAGCATAGAAACCATTTTTTCGCATTAACTGTTTATGATTACCTTGCTCGATGATATTACCATCTTTCATAACTAAAATTAAATCGGCATTTTTTATTGTTGATAGTCTATGCGCTATTATAAATGAAGTTCTACCTTCAGTTAATTTATCCATAGCCTTAGCAACCAATTCCTCAGTTCTTGTATCAACATTAGAAGTAGCCTCATCTAAAATTAAAAAGGGCGCATTTTCAATCATACCACGGGCTATAGTTAATAATTGACGTTGTCCGGCAGATACAGAATCATTATCCATAATATCAGAGTCATAACCATTTGGTAAAGTTTTAATAAAATGATCGATTCCAACGGTTTTACAAACTTCATCTAATCTTTCATCGGAAACATTACGTCTATTATAAACAATATTTTCTTTTACAGTACCAGAAAATAACCATGTATCTTGAAGAACCATTGTAAATAAATCATGTATATTTTCACGTGTTAAATCTTTAGTTGAGATACCATCGATTTTAATGTCTCCACTAGTAATCTCATAAAATCTCATCAACAAATTAACAATAGTTGTTTTACCGGCACCAGTTGGACCTACAATAGCGATCTTTTGTCCTGGTAAAGCCTTAAAACTTAATCCTTTAATTGTTGGGGATTCATTGCCATCGTATTTAAATACAACATTATCAAATTCAATTTGTCCTTTTACTTTATCTTTATCAAAGTGATGAATACCTTTATCTTTCTCCATTTCTTCTTCATAAATAAAGTCAAAAACACGTTCACTAGCGGCGGTTGCTTGTTGTAAAGATGTCATTGCCTGACCAATTTGGGATAAAGGAGATGTAAATAGTCTAACATAGGAAATAAAGGCCACAATAACACCAAAACTTATCTTACCATTCATTGTGAGAAGGGCACCAACAATACAAACAGCAACATAGCCAAAATGACCGATAAAGCCCATCATTGGCATCATTAAACCTGATAAAAATTGACTCTTACGATTAGCATCATAAACTCTACGATTATATAAATCAAACTTTTCTTCAGCCCAAGACTGACCGTTATAAGCCCTAACAACATTAAGGCCAGAGTAAACTTCTTCAATATGACTATTCAAATTTCCTAACTCTGTTTGACGAGAAACAAAATATTTTTGACTTTTACCTAAAATAATAAACATGAAAATAAAGCCAAGTAAACTTGATGTGATCGCTGTTAGAGCCATTAACCAATTAGTAATAAACATCATTACAAGCGTACCTAAAAATAACGTAACAGCACTAACTAAAGTCGCTAATGACTGATTCATTGACTGGGCAACTGTATCAATATCATTAGTAACTCGCGATAATAAATCACCAGTTTGATGATTGTCAAAAAATTTAAGGGGAATTCTATTAATTTTTTTAGAAACCTTACCTCTTAATTTTTGAGCAAACTTATTGGAAACAATCGTCATCGAAATTGATTCAATATAAGTAAAAGTAGCGCTACAAATATAAAGAATCGCTAAAAACAAAGAAATATTTTTAATCTTAGACATATTCATAACTGGCTCAACTAGTTTAACTACATCATCAGGTAATTCTTCGATTTTAGCATATACATCAGATTCATCACTATTTAGGGAGGATAAAACAACTAAAACATCAACCTGTTCACTAGAAGAAATTGTTACACCATCAACTAAAATATCATCAAACAAAACACCCTTAACACTGTCAGGTAGTTTACTAAAATCAGTACCAATATCAAGTAGCGCTAATTTGTCAGTTGTTGAAATAACAACACCCTTATAAGTCGAAGAAGGCATGATAACGTTCAAAACACTTAAAGGTAATTCTTTTAAACCATCATGATTTTTCAAAAAAGCCGAAAACTTTTCCTTATCACTAGATTTAATCGTATCCGAACCAAGGACACTAGCAATAACTTCTTCATTTAACTTTAAATCCAATATATCAGTTACTCTTTTAGAAATATTATCTTCACTAGCGTTACTTTGAATCTTACTAGTTAACTCCTCCATATTCTTAGTATTAATAACTAAACCTGCTGAAATCTCATTAGTTAAATCTTTCAACTTATTAGGAGCAAATATCGATAAAATAGAACCCAAAAACGCTAATAAAAGGGAAAGAACAATCAAAGGCCAATAACTTGATAATTCAACTAATTGCCTTTTAATAGTGCCTTTAAAATCCTTAGGCTTATCCATGGGATTACCACCTCTTCTTGGTCCATTATGCATTCTCTAACTCCTCCTTTGATAACTGTGATAAAGCAATCTGCTTATAAACTTTACATTTCTTAAGAAGTTCTTTATGGGTGCCAATTCCTACACACTCGCCCTTTTCTAGAACAACGATTCTATCAGCATTCATAATCGTACCAATTCTCGTTGCTACTATCAAACATGTAGCAGAACCAGTATATTTCTTTAACTCACGTCTTAAAACACTATCTGTCTTATAATCAAGTGCTGAAAAAGAATCATCAAATATATATATTTCAGGGTCTCTAGCAATGGCACGAGCAATCGCAAGTCTTTGTTTTTGACCACCTGAAATATTAGTTCCACCTTGAGCAATATGTGAACTATAACCATCATCCATCTTTTCAACAAAAGAAGTTGCTTGAGCCACATTTATAGCCTCTTTTATTTTCTTGTCGGTTATTTTTTTCTTACTCTTCCCGAAGGAAACATTAAAAGAAACGGTACCATCAAACATAACTGCTTTTTGAGGAACATAGCCAATTTTTTCGTGCAGACAGTCTTGAGTATAGTCCTTAACATTAATTCCATCGATTAAAATCTCACCATCAGTTACATCATAAAATCTAGGAACTAAATTAATCAAAGTCGACTTACCACTACCAGTTGAGCCTATAAATGCAACTGTCTCACCCATATTAGCCTTAAAGGAAATATTTCTAAGCAAATACTCCTCAGCATCAGGATACTTAAAGGAAACATTCTTAAACTCAATTACACCTTTAGTATCACTAGATGTAATACTTCCATCGACAATCGAAACTTGCGTATCCAAAACTTCATTAATTCTTTTAGCAGAAACTTGAGCCCTCGGTAAAATCATAAAGATCATTGCAAGCATCAAAAACGACATTATAACTTGCATAGAATAGGAAGAAAAAACAATCATATCGCCAAACAAGGTTAACTTACTAGAAAGACCAGCATCTTTTATTAAATAGGCACCTACAAAATAAATAGCCAATGTCAAAAAATACATAACTAAATACATAACTGGTGACATAACAGCAAACGCTTTTTGATTAAACATTTGCTGATTGGTTAAGGCTTCATTAGCGCTTTCAAACTTTTCATTTTGATATTCTTCAGCATTAAATGTCCTAACAACTCTTATTCCAGTTAAATTTTCTCTTGTAACATTATTCAATCTATCTACAAGTTTTTGAACAATCTTAAATCTTGGTATAACAATATGCGTTAAAATACCAATTACTGATAAAAGAATAACAATCGCTATGATCGTAATAATACTCCATTCAACATTCTTATTTAAAATCTTAGTAATTGCCCATATTGCTGTGATAGGAGCCTTTATGAGCAACTGCAAACCCATTCCTAAAAACATTTCAACCTGAGTAATATCGTTAGTAGTTCGTGTTATCAAACTACTGGTTTGAAACTGCTTAATATCCCAAGTGGCAAGATTCTCAACCTTTTGAAATAACAATTTCCTCGTTTTCATTGAAAAAGAAGATGCGATATTAGCAATTATATAACCAGTTATAACTGCTGAAACTAAACTACCAAGAGTACAGAGTAACATATAAGCACCATTGGTTAAGATATCTTCCATTTTACTACCTTCAGTCTGAACTAATATCGTAATTTCAGACATATAATCAGGCATCTTTAACTCAAGCCATACCTGAGCAAATATTAATATAAAACTTACAAAAGCCAAAAGCCATTCCTTTAAAGAAATGTTTTTCAATAACTTAATCATATAATCTCCCTTCATTTTACACACTACTATATTATTACTTTGATGTTTTGTTGTCAACGAAATAACAATTTTTTTACCTAAATTTCACATCCAAAAATAGTAGCATTTAACTACTATTTACTTTCTAGAGACTTATAATAATCATATCTTCTTATGGCATTCATTTTATTTTGTTTTAACAATTCTTTAGCCTCATTAGGATTAATCTTCTCAAGCATAGAATACCTTGTTTGACTATTTAAAAAATCTTCATATAAATCAAAATTAACATTTTTACTATCTAAGTAAAATTTTTCTTCTAGTGGGTTATAGTGAAAAATTGGGAAATAACCACTATTAGTCGCTAATTTCTGTATCTCAACCGTATTTACTAAACCACCTTTTATGCCATGTGATATACAAGGAGCATAAGCAATTATAATTGAAGGCCCATTATAAGAGGTAGCCTCTTTAAAGACACGAAGTAATTGATTAGGATTAGCACCAAGGGATACTTGCGCTACATAAACATGGGGATAAGCAAGGGCCATTCTGGCTAAATCTTTTTTAGCCGTACCTTTACCAGTTGTAGTGAAAGAAGCAATCGAACCAATGGGACTTGACTTAGAAGACTGACCACCAGTATTAGAATATATTTGTGTATCTAGTACTAATATATTAATATCATCGGTAGTAGACAAAACGTGATCAATTCCACCATAGCCAATATCATAAGCCCAGCCATCACCACCAATAGCGTATATAACTCTCTTAGTTATATAATCCTTTAATTCGACTAACTCTTTAGGACAAGTATCATAATCTAAATTGTCATAAACATATTTTGTTTTTTCATAATCATCATAATTTTGAAGCCAAATATCAAATAAATCTCTATTAGCATTGTCCATATGATTCTCCATAATATTTTTTATTCTACTTCTTTGGAAATTCGTAGCGCTTAGGATACCATAACCAAACTCTGCATTATCCTCAAATAAGGAATTTGCCCAAGGAATCGTATAAGGAAGCGAAGGTAGAGATCCACCATATATCGACGAACAACCTGTTGCATTAGCAATTATCAAACTATCACCAAACATTTGTGTGAGCAATTTAATATAGGCAACTTCACCACAACCAGCACAAGCACCATGAAAGGCAAACTTAGGTTTATTAAATTGAATTGACCTTAAACTTTGATTATTACATTTGTCTTTTACATTTTCCTCTAAATAATCAAATACCTTTTGTTCCATCACATAGGACTCAAATTTTCCTCCTTCTAAAGCCTTAATACTAGCCTTACCAGGACATGACTTAATACACAAACCACAACCAGTACAATCTCTAACTGATATACCAATGATAAAATAACCATTCTTAGTAATATCTAAAACACATCTTTCTTTGACATATAAAGGTGCCTTATCATACTCTTCTTTTGATAATAAATACGGTCTAATAACACCATGTGGACAAACGAAGGAGCACATATTACACTGAATACAATTTTTATTTATCCAAAAGGGGACAATATCACTAATTTTTCCTCTTTTGTTTTTACTCGTACCACCATCATAAGTTCCTTGGCACGTACTCATAAAATCGGAAACTTTCAAGTTATAACCCATACGCATCTTCATAGCCTCATAGATATCATGATAATTTAGATCTAAGCAATTATTAAAATCATCATTTACATTAAAAACTTTCAAATAATTCAATGCTTCATCGATGGCCATACAGTTAGAATTTACAACTTCCTCACCTTTTTTAAAATATCTTTTTTTAATACTTTTCTTCATTTCTTCTTTGGCTGAATTATAATCAATCAAATCAGCTAGTGAAAAAATAACACTTTCTATTATCGTATTAATTTTATTTCCTAGGCCTAGAATTCTTGCTAAATAATAAGCATTAATAAAATAAAATTTGATATTTTTATCTTTAATTATTTTCTTTACATCATCAGGCATGGTATCGTTTAATTCTTGCTCAGTCTTGATTGTATTCAAGATAAAAATACCATTTTTCTTAATATTACTCAAACAATCAAACTCATTTAAATATGACTCTTTAGTTACTACAACTAAACTAGGATTCTCAACGTAATAAGTTGATCTAATTTTATCATGGCTAAAGCGCAAATTACTTATAGTTACACCACCGGACTTCTTAGAGTCATATTGAAAATAACCTTGTACAAACTCATCACTATTATCACCAACTATTTTCATAATTGATTTAGAGGCACCAACCATACCATCGGAACCATAACCATAAATTAAGAATTCTTTAGCATTCTCAATTCTAAAATCAGTGTCAACATCTAAACTTTTATGGGTAACATCATCAACAATCCCAACAGTAAAATCTTCTTTTGGATTATCAAGCATATCATATATAGCCTTTATATCACGTGGTGTCGTATTACGACTCGATAAGCCATATCTACCACCGACAATAGTCAAATCGCGATTTTTTAAGGCAGCCACAACGTCTAAGTATAAAGGTTCACCATTTGAACCAGGTTCTTTAGCCCTATCTAATACAGCAATTCTTGAAACTGTCTTGGGTAAAACACTAAGCAAATACTTAACACTGAATGGTCTAAATAAATGGACTTCTATTAAGCCAACATCTCCTAAAACATCAATGGTTTCCTTAATTGTTTCACAAACAGAACCCATCGCAATAATAACTTTACTAGCCGTATTACTACCATAGTAATTAAATGGTTTATAACAAGTACCAGCCTTCTTATTTAATAATTCCATATATTCATAAACTTTATCAGGTAATGAATCATAAAATTTATTTCTAGCCTCTGTAACTTGAAAATAGATGTCGTCATTTTGGGCTGTTCCTCTAGTGTTAGGGTTATAAGGATTTAGAGCCCTATTCTTAAAATTATTTAAAGCATTATAATCGATCATGTCCTTATAATCTTCACTATCTAATACTTCTATTTTATTTATTTCATGACTAGTTCTAAAGCCATCAAAAAAGTGTAAAAAGGGCATACTAGATGATATAGCGATTAAATGTGCTAAAGCGCCTAAATAAGAAGCATCCTGAACACTGGAAGAAGCCAGTATAGCAAAGCCCGTGCCTCTAGTAGCATATACGTCCTGGTGATCACCAAAAATTGACAGAGCATGGGTAGCAAGACTTCGGGCTGCAACATGAATAACGCATGGTAACATTTCACCGGCTATCTTATACATGTTAGGAATCATGAGTAATAATCCTTGGCTAGCGGTGAATGTCGTTGTCAAACATCCAGCCTGCAAGGAACCATGAACGAAACCAGCCGCTCCAGCTTCACTTTGCATCTCAACTATTTTTATTTTATCATTAAAAATATTAGTTAAATTTTGACTACTCCATTCATCAATATGTTCAGCCATGGGACTTGATGGTGTTATTGGATAAATACCGGCTAATTCTGTAAACATATAAGCAGATCTACTACAAGCCTCATTTCCATCAACTGTTACAATTTTCTTCATATATTTCCTCCTTATTTTTTATGTTGCTTTATAGGCTGAGCCAACAAAGCTGTTTTTTCAAGTATATGATCATTACAAATAATTCCTTCGTGCAAACTTAAATGAAGACAATTATCAAACTCCATTGGATAACTTGTTATCTCTAAAGTTTCATGATGATATTTAAGTCTTAAAAAAGTTCTAATCAATTTTTGCGTAATATTATTTTGAATTTCATTTTGTTTTTGTTCATCGAACTTTAACCTTAAGTTACTTGCTATAACCTTAGCATTCCATCTTTCAATTAAAATTGAAGGAATAACAATCTCATCTATATTGTATCTCTTAAGATAAAAAACCGCAATATTAGCAACAAGTAGAAAACTTTTAGTAATATCAGCCAAGTTCCCTTCACCATATAGTTCATAATTATCTTGAGTTCTGTCAAAGTTCTCATCTAATTTATATAAAAGTCTTTTCATTTTTTTTGTATAAGAATTCATTTCCATACCTTTATTCTGAATAGCATAAATATAAAGTTTATTATCACAAAGACCAAATTTTACTTGTGGTAATTCATATTTATAATCACCATTTGTTAAAGATACATTAAGTAAAAAGGGTGTTTCATTAAATATTTTATCCTTTTTTATTTGAATACTTATATTACTACTTAAGATATCACAATAACCAATATCTTCTATATTTTCTTGAGTATTTTTTATAAAAGCAATTCTTCTTTGCAAAAAAGAAATAGGATCACGGAAGTCATCACTAGTAGCGTTACTCCACAACAGGGTCAAAATAACTTTTTCTTTACATATCTTATCAATTTCATCATAAACCTTATTATCTAGGATATCTTCATCAAAATTATTGTCATCGTAAAATTCTAAAGCACATTTAACATAGTAAACTAGGTATTCATCGAATAAAGCCTTATTTCTTATAATTAAAGTTGGTACATATAAATCATCACGATAATTAGCAGTAGTTATAACTTCACCTTGAATTTCGGTATTAAAAAGAATATTAAAATAACTAAGACAGTTTACCCTACCTGTTTGGGCTTCTTTTATTACATGATTATAAAAAATATCCAATATGTCATTATGCATAGTTCACCCCTAACTCTCTACATTCTATTATATCAGAAAAAGTTCAAAAATAATCTTTGAACTTTCTATCTTTTTATATTTGGTACTAAAATTAATTTTTTAGTGTCAATGTCTCTATTTTTATAAAATAGTCTATTTTTTCTAATTTCCAAAAATAGTTCTTTAACAGCAGAAGTCTTATTCTTCATTTTTTCAACTATCTTCATGTATTTATCGCCAAGTTCATAAAAACAGGCGCTATAAGAGTCTCTAGCAAGTATTAAAAGTAAAATGCTTTTTTGTTCTTCTGTTAAATTGAATTTAAGACAAACATCATCAAAGCGACAACCAGAATTTAATAAAAGTTTTATATTATCGATGTTATCAATTCCGTAGTTATTATTAGTATCATTAAAATCGTCTGTCAACATTTTTACGTAGGTCTTTTTATCTAGACTTGAAATTTGGTTTTTTAAATGAAGAATTAGATCACTAAAGTCGAATTTTTTATCTCCTTTTCTACTTAAGTCAGTGGCAATTTCTAAATAGTCAATTGCGGTTATTTTTTTACCGATTTTTAAATAGGATAAGCCTAGTCTTGAATAAACGGGTGCTGGTGGATTACCAATCTCTAGTAGCTTTCTATATTGACTTATACATTCTTCATAATTGCCGTTTTTATAGGCTTCTATACCTAAAAGTGTTATCTTTTTTAAATCTAGACGTTCGCTAGTTTGGGGCTTATATCGTAAAACGATTCTTTTTTTTGTACCATCACCAATACTGAATTGAACAATATCAGGTATATTATCAATGACTTCATACAATTTTTTTCTTTCTGTTTTTGTCATAGGTTCTAATATAATAATGCCTCTTTTTATTAAAATGTCTTTTTTACTAATTATATATTTTTTTAGGTCGTTATTTGTTTCTAATTTACTGATACTTGTATTATCAACTGAGTTAATATCTTCTATCATTTTATCCTCCATCACTTCTAAACGCCAATATAATAGCACCTTTTGCTTTTTTTGGCAATAAAAAAGAACTGAAGAAAATTTATTTTCACCAGAACCTTTTAAATCTTTACATCATTTGATTATTTGCTAATCCACAACATGATCCACAATCATTATTTACAACTTGTTCTTCTTCACTACAAGTATATTGTGGTGTATAAGTATGTGTATAGATGTGTCTATTTATTGTGTGTGTATGAATTGGGCATACATGTGATTATCCTTTTTTGATAGATTTTTATTCTTCGTTTTCTAAGAAGTATTTAGCTAATTTTTCATAATTATCTTGACTGTTTAAACATGTATTAAGCAAATATCCTTTTTCGTTATTGGTTTGATATTCTTTTATTCCTCTGATATAGAAATCTTTATTTCTGTCTTCTATATAAAATGGTATTATGTTATTATATAAGCATTCTCTAAACATGATCATTCTACCAACTCGTCCATTTCCGTCTTGAAAAGGATGAATTTTTTCAAATCTCACATGAAATTCGATTATATCTTCTATTGTTTTATTTGATATTTTATCGTACCAAGTTAATAATTCTTTCATGTCTCTTGATACATTTTTTGGATTTGATGTTTTAATATTTCCTACATAATTAACTAATTTTTTATATTCACCAATCGCAATAGTGTCTCCTTCACTGATAGTTCCATTTTTAAGTAGAAAATGAAAATGTTTAATCATATCTTCAGTTAATGGTTTTTCAATAGTATCTAGCATATATTTAAATAAAGTAAAGTGATTTTGAGTTTCTGTTATATCACGAACAACTATAACTTTATTATGGTCAGTAAGGATTGTTCCTGTGTCATAAATACTTCTTGTTTCATCGGGAGTTATTGTTGAACCTTCCATATGATTTGTATTGTATGAAAAGTCTATTTGCGTCTTATAATATAAATTACCTGGTAAATTTAATTTTTTTTGTTTTAGTAATGCCTTCTTTATAGTTGTTGCATCCATAAAATATCCTCCTTTATTTATGTGATTATTATAACATACCGCAGATTAGTGTGCAACTTAATTACAAAAAATTCTAAGTATTAAAGGTAACATTAATATTTATCGTTTTATCTTCAAATATTTCAATTTTATCAATTAAATTTATTATTAATTCTCTATTAGGTTCTTTCATAGATAAAAAGATATCTATATATTCATCAATGTTTTTGTTTTTAAGTTCTTCATTAACATTATTTCTTAATTCTTTTTGTTTTTTTTGTTTTATGGAGAGTTCATTTTCTAGTTTTAGTTTAATTCTTTGAAATTGTTCTTCGGTAATTTTTTTATTTAGTCTATCAATATAAAGGTCATCTAAATTATTGTTAATTTGTTTAATATAATTATTAAGTGTTTCTAGTTCTTTTTTATCGTTAATTTTATGATCTAAATTAGATAAAATATTGTTTTTTATTTTATCTTTGTTAATATAATTTAAACATATTTCAGTTATTGAATTAATAATTATTTTTTCTAGTTCATCGTAATTATTGGAGTGTGTTGTACATAAGTGTTCTTTCATATAGGTTCGATAGTAATTACAGATAGTATAGCATCTATTATCTTTTTTTCTTCTTGATGTGATTGATATTCGATGTCCACAGTTACCACAGTATAATAGTCCATCTAGTAAATGGGTTTCTTTTTTTTCGTTTCTTCCTTTATTTTTGGGTATTCTTTTTTGTACTTCATAGAATAATTTTTTATCAATAATTGCTTCATGGGTATTTTCGACAATGATATAATCGTTAGTACTATTTTTGATGATTTTTTTGACTTTATAGTTTACTTTATTTCGTTTGTTTTGTACTAGATCACCTATATAGATTCTGTTGGTTAGAATATCTTTAATTGTCTTAGAATGCCAAATTCCATATTTTAATTTGTAGTGACTTTTCCATTCAAAGTTATAATATTCGGCTGGTGTTTTTATTTTTTCATTAGTTAATTGTTGGGCTATTTTATAAAATGATAGACCATTCATACACATGTTAAAGATTTTTCTTACGATATTTGCTTGTTCTTCGTTTATTACTAAGTGATTTTTATTGTTTTTATCTTGATCATATCCAAATGGTGTTCTTCCTCCTACCCATTTGCCTTCTTTCATTTTGGCTTTTAAACTAGATTTTATTTTTTTTGATATGTCTTTAGCGTACATATCGTTCATTATGGCTTTAAATGGTGCTATGTCATTATTGGAATTATCTAAAAAGGTGTCTATATTATCTGTTACGGCAATATATCTAACATTATGTTCTGGAAAATATTTTTCTATTAAGTTACCGGTTCCAATATAGTCTCTTCCTAGTCTTGACATGTCTTTAGTAATTACCATGTTTATTTTTCCAAGTTCAATATCTTTTAGTAGTCTATTAAAGTCGGGTCTTTCAAAATTTGTTCCAGAATAACCATCATCAATATAAATATCATAGACTTTTAGATTATTTTCTTTTACGTATTGAAGTAGTAGACTTTTTTGATTTGTAATGCTTTCACTCATTAATACTTTATCATCATCTTCACGAGATAGTCTTATATAAAGACCAACATTATATATATTATTCAAGTTACCTCCTAATATATTTTTTTAGTTCTTTATTTAGAACTTTTATGAAAATATTATTGATATCTTCTTTATTAAAAATATAATTTATTTTGTATTTATCCATATATTCCTCCATTTAAATTTATGGATAAAATAATAATTTTAGTAATAATAAATGTATTAATTTCATTAAAAAAATCATCCTACTTTAATAGGATAATTTTTTTATTATTTATTCTGGATTACCAATTCGGAAGGCTGGAGAGACACCA
>CANRPB010000031.1 GCA_947632415.1 uncultured Bacilli bacterium | reverse complement strand
AAATCTGTCTAGCAAATTTTAAAAATTGGTAAAAAAAAATTTACCAATTATTAAAATTGATAAAATCGCAAAAAAATTAAAAAAACAAGAAACTTTTAGAGATTTTTCAAAAATAAAAAGTAGATATTACTATCTACAATCTATTTCTCAAAAAATTTAAGAAGCAATAATTTTATAAAATTATCTTATAATACAAATAAAATATTAGCAAGAATTTCTCAAGTTCTTGATATTTAAATTATTAGCCGCACCACCAATACATTTAGCGCCACTTACATATCCACCTAACTCTTGGCAACATGATTTATCACTCATATTATTCATAAGTCTTGGGATCAATATTGCTCCTACTGCTGCAACTACACCAATTAATACAATAGTAATTACAGTCATATTAGCTTCTCCTGCTGCTTCTTTCATTAATTTTCACCACCCTTCGATTACCTTAATACAATCTTAACACATAATTTAAACTTAGTAAACATATTTTAACTAATTTTCTATTAATAAAATAACAAATATAACCACTATTACAACTCTTATTTATTATAAAAATACCAAATTAAAAATAAAATAAAAAGTAGATATTTCTACCTACCTTTCATATATCTTCAAAAAAATTTAAGAAGCAATAATTTTATGCAAATATCTTATAATGCATATAAAATACTAGCAAGAACCTCTCAATCCCTTTATTGCTTTTCCATTAGCTGCTCCATCTTTACATGTTCCAGCACTTACATATCCACCTAACTCTTGGCAACATGATTTATCACTCATATTATTCATAAGTCTTGGAATTAATATTGCTCCTACTGCTGCTACTACACCAATTAATACAATAGTAATTACAGTCATATTAGCTTCTCCTGCTGCTTCCTTCATCAACTTTCACCACCCTTCGATTACCTTAATACAATCTTAACACATAATTTAAACTTAGTAAATATATTTTAACAAGTTTTTTTGCTAATTTTACTTAATCAATTATACAAAATGTGATAATTCTTATACAGTATTTCATGGCTGAAGTATTTCTTATATTCTAAATAATTTAACTCGTCTGTAAAACAAATCGCAGCCAAATCCAACTCATTAGAACTATTTATATTTATAATTTGATCTTTACTATCAATATATTGTATCTTCCCTAATTGCTCATATATATAATCTTCTATATTAGATGAATATATCAAAATTTTTTTATCCTTCAAAAGCTCATAATTATCATGTATAATCAAATACAATTCATCATCAAAGAAAACCTTATCAAAATCATCATAAAAATTAAAATAATATATTGAAAAAAATACAAAATTTATCATTAATACAATAGGTATTACCTTTATAAAACGCTTTTTAATTTTAAAAATTCCATACACAGTAAAATATATAATAGGGAAAAATATTGCATTAGCCTTATTTATATTAGGAGCAAAAACAAACATCAAAGCGCTTAAACAACCTAACAAAGCAAAATATACTAAATTTTCTAAATCAAACTCTTTATTCTTAATACTTATATATATTTTTCTAGTATATAACATAAACCCATAAATAAAAAAAGGAATAAAAACATAATATATTGTCCCAAATAATGGTAAAGCATTATACTCTATCGTATCAAATGATAATAAATCCAAAATTACAGGAAAATTTATAAATACATAAAACAAATTTACTTCATTAGATCTAAATCTTGGTATTTTATTAATATTGAAAAACAAAAACCTAAATTCTGGAATAATACCATAATTAACTAATAAGAAGAATACAATCGGTAATATTGTTAAAATAAATGTAATTGAAAAAATAACAACACTCTTGATATTTATTTTATTATTTTTTAATAAATAAGCAATAGACAAAAACAAAAATATTGGTATAAATAAATAAGCAACAGCATAAGTATAAAAACATAATCCAAAACAAATACCAGACAAAAAATAAAACAATTTATTTTCACTTTTTATAGCCTTAATAAACAAATAAAATGAAATCATAAACATACCAAGTAAAAGATTACAATCTAAACCTATTCTAGAAGCCTGAATAAAATATGGACAAAAGGCTACCATAGCCATTACCATTATCGACTGCTTATCACTAACAAACTCCTTTGATATAAGATACGAAAATATTATTACAATCAAGCCAAATATAACAGAAACAACCCTTATTAATAAAAACGAACTAGAAAATATCCTTATCAAAAGCGCCGTTAAATACGCATACATAATACTCTGTCCACCACCAAAATTAGGTAAATAAACAGGAAATGCATTATTATACCTATCAACACCAAATTTAACTAACATATTAGCATCTACAAACATACCAGCCTCATCAACATTAATCCCATGTGGAATATCATATAATTTGTACACTCTAACAAACAACCCCAACAATACAATAAAAATTATTATAAATTTTTTATTTTTTAACATACAAAACACCTCTTAAATATTTAATAATAATTAAAATAAAAGTTATTATAGATACATACTTAGTAACTTTATAAATTATAGTACCATCATAAAATATCTCTATATGACCATTTTGAACAGTAGTATTAATTTTTATAAGACCATTTTGACTTTTATATATCGGAATTTTTTCATTGTTAATACTTAAACTATAACCTTTATAATATATTAATGGTAATTCTAACTCTAAATTATCACACTGTGAAGTATAATCAATATATGTTTTATAAGAACTAACAATATCATACTTAACATTACAATTACTCATAATTTTATTTTCTCTAATATCATAATAATCTATTTGAGGATACTCTATAGGCAAATATTCACCATAAAGAACCTCATCATCAGTTAACTTATCAACTTTAATATTTATAAACGGATAAAATAAATTTAAAACAAACATCAAAAACATAAAAACAGTTAATTTTGATAAAAAAATTGATCTATCTTTAATAAAACTAAACGTCCTTGTAAACGCTATTATAAATAAAATAGTTGCCAAAATATAAATTCTAAACGGAAACTGAATATATGAAAATATTTTCGTAAAAAAATCGATTCTCCAAATAAATGTTTTTGACGCAAATAATATACATAATAATCCCAAAAATAAAAACTGCTTACCAATATTATCAAACTTAGTTTTATTTCTTAAATAATAAATAATTAAAATAAAATATATAATTCCAATACCACATGGTATCCATTTATCAGTAAAAATATTCAAAAACATATAATATGGTACTTCCAAAAAAGTAAAAAAAACAGGAACAGAATTATTCAATAAAATATCAGTATCAATCAAACCATTATAATAAAACTTTCCATCTAACATTTGTTCAAACAAAGGAAAAAGAAAATGCGAACTAAGTAACAAAAATATCACAACTGATTTGACTAAAACTTTTACTTTTTCCAAAGTAATCTTTTTAATATTTATTACTATAAAAAATAAGAGAAAAATGGAAATTATATAAAAACTTATTATATGACTATAAAGTACACCCAAAATACCAATAACAAAAAAATAATATTTACTAACATCACCATATATTATCTCATAAATTCCCCTTATTACCAATGGTATAAACACTACAGTAATCGTTTCCGCCAAAGCACCTCGTTCAAACATATCGATAAATATATAAGATGAAAAAGCATACAATACCAAAGATAATAAACCACTAAATTTACTCTTGTTAATAGAACTCACAGAATAATATATAGAAATAAGAGAAAAAAACTTTATAAGAAACAAAAATATTCTATACGACAAAAATAAATCAATGCCAATATAATTTAAAAATGCTGGAATATTTAAAAATAAATCAGGATAAAACAAACCACTCGCATAACCATAATTATTCAAATATTTAAAATATATAGGATAATTAACCAAACCAAATTCAAAATTATTTTTAATTGCCTCTATTCGTTTCAAATGAAAATTTAAATCACCACCATACGGCAACTCCAACATAAAAATTGGTAAAACAGAAATAACAGTCAAAATAAGAATAAATACAAAAAAATATCTTTTATCATCCAAAACTTTATCAAAAAACTTATTCAATGCAATCACCATTTTTCTTACATTTAACATATATTATAAACAATAATAACCCCAATAATGAAATATATTTACTTATCACATATACTTTAGTTCCCTCATAATATACATCAAAATTTGTAACTTCAAAATTAGTATTAACCCCAACCAATCCATTCATTGCCCTAAACGTTTCAAAACATTTTTCAGTATTACAAGCCTTATAACCATCATAATATATTAACGGAACCTCAATAACCTGAGTTTGATTTTTTACAAAAACATGAAGAACGTTATCCTCTTTCTGATAATCAATATCACTACTCTCATAATTATAAATTATATCTAAATTAAAACCTTGCGGTAAATACTCCCCCAACATTATTTCATCCTTTATTGGTTTATCAGTATATACATTAAGCGAATACAACATAGCGCTAACGAAATATATTAAAACCGTATATATCAACATCATTTTTACTAATATACCCTTTTTTATATCACCTAATAATATACAAAAACCAATTAATAAAAATACAGTTGCGAACATATAAAAACGCCATGGAAATTGAACTATACTAAAAAAACTATAAAAAATATTCAATCTCCAAATAAATGATAAACACGAAAAAATTATAGAAATAAATCCAAGTAAAAATAACGTCATTAAAAACCTATTTTTTATCTTAAAATTTTTTCCTTTAATATACTTAAAATATAAAAATAATGAACAATAATATATTAAACCTATTCCAGACGGAACCCACTCATCAAACAAATATATAATAGGAAAATCAATGAAAAGAGCCAAAACAGGAACAATATTAATATATATTTGAATATTAGATGAAAAATTAAATTTATATTTTATAATTTGCTCAACTAACGGAAGCCAAAAATGTGATGTTAATAAAACTGATATAAAAATATTTATAATTAAATGCTTTATTCTATTTTTTTCCTTTAGACACTTAAAATTGATAATAACAAATAATAAACAAAAGAAACAAGTTAAATAAAAACTTATTACATGTGAAAATAAAATACCACACATACCAATTGTTAAATAATAACTTTTTTTTACATCTCCATATAATAATTCATATATACCTAAAATAACCAAAGGTAAAAAAGCAAAAGACAATACTTCACCTAAAGCGCCTCTCTCTACCAAATCCATTAACCTATATATCGAACAAGAATACAAAATCATTGATGTATATGCACAATACTTTTTCTTAGTTATTGTATCAACACAAAGATACATACTAAATATAGAAAAAAAATTTATTATTATTATAAAAATCTTATACGACACTTCTAAACTTAATCCTAAATAATTTAATATAGCTGGAATATACATAAATAAATCACAATAAAACAAACCATTTCCATAGCCAAAACCATTTAAATAATTAAAATATACCGGTAATATTTTCCCAATTTTTATATTATCAACTAAAGCCATTACTCTATGTAAATGAAAATTTACATCATGACTAAATAAAATTCCTTTATGAAATAAATTTATCGATGATAATAAAGTTAGTATTATTAAAAATAAAATAAAATATATCGAATTTGAACTAAGTTTCATGTATATTTTTTTCATTTACTATCATTCCTCTATACCTTCTAACATATATTATAAATAAAATAATGCCAAAAATCGATATTAATTTACTAACTTTATATAATTTTGTCCCTGTATATGAAACTTCAAGATTAGTTACATTTTTATCAATATTCACACCAACCAAACCATTTTCTGTTTTGTATGTATCATAACATTTATCACTATCACAAGCACTATATCCCTTATAATATATTAGCGGTAATTCAACACTATCTAAATTATTTTTTATACTAACAAAAGTTTTTTCATTATCTCTATAGTAATCAATATCCTTATTTTGATAATTATACAATAAATCTAAATTAAATTCTTTCGGCAAATATTCTCCACCAACTATTTGAAAATTAAAATTATCATCATTAGAGAAAGTTTGATATATACCTGAAAAATGGTAAATCAACAAATTTATGATAAAAACTGTTACAACATAAATTATGAATTTCTTGTTAATATTTTCAAAAATAACTGTTACACTTATTATAATAAATACAGTTGTAAACATATAAAATCTCCATGGATATTGAATTATTTGAAACAAAAAATTAAAGATTCGGTTATTCCATAAAATTTTACTACAACAAAATATGATGGATAAAGCTGATAAAATCATTAAACAAAATGCAAATCTATTAGTTTTCATTTGTTTATAATAATTTAAAACTATAATAAAATAACAAAAGCCAATACCACTTGGAAAATATCCATCAAAAATATTAAACTGTGGTAAATCAAAAAAAATAGAAATAAATGGTACTGTGTTAATATTATTTATTTGATGAGCAAATAAAAATTCAATTTCAGAGATTTGCTCCAACATAGGTATCCAAAAATATGATGTAATAGTTAATGATAGGCATATTTGAGCAATTAATTGAAATAACCTATTTTTATTTTTAAGACATTCAATATTAAAAACAATGAAGAGAATAATAAACCAACAAGTTAAATACAAACTTATTACATGTGAAAAGCAAATCCCACAAAGTCCAATGGTCAAATAGTAACTATTCTTATATTCCCCATATAATATTTGATACATTCCTAAAACGACTAATGGTAGAAAAACAAATGAAAGTAATTCACCTAATGCAGCGCGGTCAATCATATCAGATAACCTGTAAGTTGAAAATGCATACAAAATCATTGATGTATAAGCACATGATTTTTTACCAGTTATTTTGCTAACACATATATACGCACTTAATATAGTACACAAGTTTATAATTACTATGAAAAATTTATATGTTAATTCAAATTTTAAACCAAGATAATTCAATAATGCTGGTATGTACAAAAACAAATCCGGATAGAACAAACCATTTCCATAGCCAAAACCATTTAAATAATTAAAATATACCGGTAATATCTTCCCAATTTTTATATTATCAACTAAAGCAATAATTCTATATAAATGAAAGTTTATATCATGTCCAAATAAAATTCCTTTATGAAATAAACTTATCGATGATAATAAAGTTAGTATTATTAAAAATAAAATAAAATATATCGAATTTGAACTAAGTTTCATGTATATTTTTTTCATTTACTATCATTCCTCTATACCTTCTAACATATATTATAAATAAAATAATGCCAAAAATCGATATTAATTTACTAACTTTATATAATTTTGTCCCTGTATATGAAACTTCAAGATTAGTTACATTTTTATCAATATTCACACCAACCAAACCATTTTCTGTTTTGTATGTATCATAACATTTATCACTATCACAAGCACTATATCCCTTATAATATATTAGTGGTAATTCAACACTATCCACACTATTTTTTATACTAACAAAAGTTTTTTCATTATCTCTATAGTAATCAATATCCTTATTTTGATAGTCATATATTTTGTCTATGTCAAAACCTTTTGGCAGATATTCACCATAACCTATTTCATATCCAATATGTTCATACACTCGTAATTTAAAATTTAACAACAACATATTAATAGAAAAAATGATTAAACTGTATACAATTAATAGCTTAATTAATTTTGCATTTTTATAATATTTCAAAAATATCGAAACTCCTATGGTAAGAAACACAGTTGCAAACATATAAAATCTCCATGGAAATTGAATAATACTAAACAATTTATAAAACAAACCATTTTTCCATAAAGGAGTACAACAAGTAAATAACAGTGCTAAAAGACCTAGTATAAACATTAAAATCAAAAAATTGTTATTTATTCTCTTATATCTAAAATAAATATATAACACAATATAATAACAACAACCAATTCCAGGAGGCAACCACTCATTAAACAAACTATTAATAGGAAAATCCATAAATAATGCCACAACTGGAATTATATTCTCATAAACTGGACTGAAGTAATAAAAAGAAAAATCATAAAATAAATATTGTTCTAAAAATGGCATCCAGAAACTAGAAGTAATCAACAAAGAAAAAATTAAATTGATTATTAAACTTAGTAGTCTATATTTTTCTTTAATTTTTTTAATATTTATTAATATTATTGATATGCAGAATATGCATGTTAAATAAAAACTTATGATATGTGAAAATAATATACCTACTATACCAATTGTTAAAAAGATTCCCTGCTTATAATCATCATATATGATCTCATATAATCCTAATATAACCATAGGTAAAAAAATGAACACTAAAGATTCTGCAATAGCAGATCTAAAAAAAATATCAACAAATTTATATAAAGAAAAAGCATATAAAACTGTTCCAACCATTGTTGAACATTGTGACTTCGTAATCTTTTTTATACAAATATAAAAAGATAAAATCGAAAAAAAATTGATTAGTATGAAAAATATTTTCATACTAGTTAATATATTTATTCCGATAATAACCATACATGCAGGAAAATATAGAAACAAATCCGGATAAAATAGACCACTTCCATATCCAAAACCATTTAATTGATTAAAGTAAATTGGAATAATTTTACCAATACTTATATTTTGTGTTACAGATTTTATTCTAAATAAGTGAAAATTTAAATCACTTCCAAGCACATAACCTGACCTCAAAAAGCCGAGAGAACTAATACAAGTTAGCAATATTAAGAATATAAATATATTTCTCTTTTTGGAAACAATTTTATAATATACTTTTTCCATCATACCACTTCCTGCTATACAAACAATAAACACAACAACTAATAATACTAACAACTATACCAACTTTTAAACCTGGTTGCTTATATTTTATTTCTATCGTATGATGCCCCTTTTCTAAATCTAATCCTATAAAAGCATCAGCAACTTCAAAATAATTAGTTTTTTTACCATCAACATAAATACTAAAGCCCTTCTCATAAGGCAAAGTTACCATCAATATTCCATCATCATTTGCATTTATCCTACCCTTTAAATAATTATTTTTACTATACTCTATATTCAATTTATCATAATTAATTGAAGAAAACAAATTATAATCAAAATACATTACCTTAAACGTTGAAATATTCATATCATCATCAAAATTAAAGTGTATTTTTCCCCTCGCCATATTATTATAAATATAATAATTTTGAGATCTGTATATTAAATTTTTTGATATTTCCTTATTTAATTCATCAAACTTTGAATCTAATATATTATCCAAATACACATAAAAATTACCTTCGTTTAAAATATAACTACCATCTTTTTCCTGCTTATATTCCTTATATAAATTATAATGCGAATCAAATAAACAATTAAAAATATCTTCACTATAAATATTTCCCTCTTCCAAATTATTACAACTATTTTTTACCATCATTCCATACCCAATAGAATTTGGATTATCATACACATAATAATCTATATCATCTATACGAACCTGATCAATCAATTTATAATTTTCAACTTTTTCCTTATAAATTATATACTTCATACCCAAGATAGAATCCAACATATAATTTTGTAACCAATTAACATATAAATTAGAATAATCAGTTCCTACTTCAGAAAAACCATAATGATAAATAAATTTTAATATTTTACTATTAGTAGTAGATAAAAAATTATTAACACCATTATAATTTAATAATATTGAATCATTATAAGTAATGTAATTATTATTTTCAATTCTACTATCAACACTACTATACTTTTCAATTATATTTTTGATATCTGTTAAATGATTTAATTCACTACCACTAGCTAATTTACAATTATAAAATATCACACTAACATTACCAATAAGTTCAATTATCGTTAACAATAAGATAATATAATATTTTTTCTTCACAAAAAACATTAGCACAATATAAATAAACAAAAATAACAAACTTATCCATATTAATTTATAATTTAAAAAAGAATAATAATTACCAAAACAAGTTAATAATATAAAATAAAATGAAATAAACAAATAAAAAGTCAAAAATAACAATATATCCTTTTTAGTTATACTTAAATATACAAAAGACTTATATGCAAGATTAATAAGTAAAAAACACAATAAAAAACTAAATCTAAAACTATAAAAAGATGGAATTGTAAATAAATGCCAAATATAATTTAAAGGTCCTATAAAACATGGCATTATTAATAATAAAATAAAAATCAATGATAATTTTTTTTCCTTAAATTTAAAACGTTTATTTTTAAAATAAAGAAAAACTAATGGTAATATAACAGTACCACAATAAATATTCATACTACTATAATTTAATGTATTACTTAAATCCAATGATCCTATATATGTTTTAGAAAACAAATCAAAAAAATTATAATCAAAAACAAATACTTCACTTAATGATACACCACGACCATAATTTAACATTTCTAAGATACAAGGTATTAAAAAGAACGAACACATTAATCCAGTTAATAAAGAACTTAGAAAAAAATTTATAGATATCTTTTTTATCCTTTTTTTATCTTTTTTTATATCATATTCAAGTAAAATTTCATAAATAAAATATAACACTGAAAAAATACAAACCATATAAGTAATATAATAATTTGAAAATATACTTATAAACAATGTTATGATATAAAATAAAGACGATTTGCCATCAATTATCTTATCTATACCAATCAATAATAATGGCGTCATAAAAACGACATCCAACCACATTATATTAATAAAATAATTTATATTATATCCCATAAAAGCATAACATAAACTAAATGTAAGTATAACCAAATTATCTTGCCTGTACTTGTGTCGCATATATAAATACATAGTTAATCCACATAAACTTATTTTTAAGATAATTAACCACGTCATAAAATTTATAATATGTACTTTATTCACAAAAAATAAAATTAAATTTAATGGACTAGATAAATAATAAAATATCGTACCAAACATCGTTCCACCTAAACTCTTATTAAATGAATAAAAAATACTATTATTTCCATTAAAAACTTCCTTTAAATAATTAAATAACGGATAATATTGAGCATGCATATCACCAGATAATATTATTTTATCCGTAAATAATCCCTTCAAAAAAAAGATAATTGATAAAGATAAAAATGGTATTAAGAAAGATAATATAATAAATATTATTTTATTATTTTTTTTCATTCTCAACACCTACCTCTTTATAAAAACCTTGAGCCAATATACCTAAAAACAAATAAAAATACGGAAACATATAAAATGTTGGATTTTCAAACAAAAGACAAAACAAATAACCAAATACTACTGATAATGACAATACATCTACATCACTTAAATCACAAAGCCGAACAATTTTTCTCTTAATAATCGAAAAAATCAAAAAAATATAAATAATCATTGCTGGTATACCATTATTAAGTGATAAATATAAAAATAAATTATGTGGATAAAATTGGCTTATGTCATACTTAGCATACTCATACTCCACATTATCAAACCCATAACCAAACAAAGGCTTTCTCAATAAAAACCTCGTCCCATATACCCAAAGTTTCCCTCTATCAGTTCCAATCTCGTATATATCCTCTACTGAAGCACTATCAGCAATAACACTTGTGTCATGTAATAATCCAGAAATATTCCTATAAACAACATTAAAACCATTTCGATATGTAACACAAGATAACAACACAAACGACAATAATATAATCATCAATCTTTTTATCTTCTCTCTTCTAATAATATAAAAAACAAAAAGTAAAATAAGAACAAAAAAATAAGATAAATAAACACCAAACGTATCATTAATTATCAAAGCATACAACAAAATAAAATTTATAACAAAATAAAATACTCTCCATCTCTTAGAAAACAAAAACATAAAAAGAGAACACAAACTCGCAATCAATAAATATTCTGCCTCAATATTAAAATGATTAAACGGCTCTATACAATAATAAAAATTAAAATTATTCGTTGACGCCATTATCACAAACAAAGATATAACAACAGAACTAATCAAAAAAATATTTATAAGTTTTAACAACTTTTCCCTATTACACAACCTAGTACCTAAATAGAAAAAACCCAAATAAGAAATAAAAGTAATAAAACCACCAAATTGATATACACTTATCGCCCCAAAAAAAGCATTTTCTTTATCATAAGACAACAAACAAGACACAAATGATAAAAGAAAAAACATAGCCAATAACATATATTCTTTCCTTTTAACATTCCTAATATTCAAAAATATAACCTTTAAAGCAACACAAAACATAATTACATTAGGTATATACCAAACAACTCCACTTGGTATTCCAAATTGATTAACAATCATTACCAATATAGGCGTAACAATAAACAATATCATAAAAATATATAATCTATTTTCCCTAAAATTATCCATCATAACAACACCTACCATTCCAAAATAATACTATACCTAACCAAAATTTTACCATTTTATAATAAAAAAGTGAACATATTAACAACTATCTCCTAAATTTATCAATCAAACTACTAAATATACTATCACGAGTCAAAATAAGCAAAAACAAATAAA
>CANRPB010000030.1 GCA_947632415.1 uncultured Bacilli bacterium | reverse complement strand
AAGTATTACAATTATTGCGAGTAGTTCTATGAGGGTGAAAGCCTTTATTTTACTAGTCTTTCGCATCCCCCCCCCCCTAGGTTACTATTAGTTAACTTAAAATTTTTTTTCTCAATTTTTTTCTCCATACAAATTATCTCCTTCTATTCTAATACACTATTAATATACCAAACATTTACAAATTTATCAAGCACTTTTATCTAACAAATCCCATATAACCTAAAAATAAAATGTAAATAACAAGTATAATTGTTCCATTAATACTTTCAAAAGTACTCGTTTTATGCTTTAAACCAACAGCCATAGTTGCCAAAGCACCACCAATTAACCCACCAATATGCGCAGCATTATCAACACCACCTATAAAAAAACCTAAACCTAAATTAAGAATAATAAGAGGTATAATTTGTGATCTCAAAACACTACCTAAATAAACACGATAATTATATCCAAAATACAAAAGCGAACCCAAAAGACCAAAAATAGCCCCAGATGCCCCAGCACTTATATTACTTGAAAAAACAATCGACATCAAACTACCACACAAAGCACTAACAACATAAACAAACAAATACTTAAACTTGCCAAGAAAACTCTCCAACTGTACACCAAGCACATACAACGAATAAGAATTAACAAGCAAATGAATTAAACCAATGTGCAAAAAAGCAGAAGTAAACAAGCGATAAAACTCACCCTTCAAAACCAAAGGCTTATACAAAGCACCAAACTTAACCAACGTCAAAGCATCCGTACTTCCATTACCAAAAGCATACATAAGCAAAAAAATAACAGCATTAATAAACAAAATAGAAACTGTAATAATAGGTTTCTTCATCTTAAAAACATCAGCAGCCTTAGTATTATTAGAAGCATTAGTCTTATTAATATCATTAGTAAGTTTCATAAACAAATCCATACCACTTTCCTTAAAATCAGTAACATTACAAATATCAGGAAAAACCTTGATAACCTCTTTACAATTTTTCAAATCATTTACATCATGAGCATTTACAACCACCATATTATTAACATTGTTAAAATTATCAACACAAACATTATCACCCAAATTAATAAAAATACTCAAAACATTCATACTAAAAGAAAAAGTCTGTCTTTTAATTTTACCAACAATTTTCTTAGTCCTAAAAATATCAAACTTAAACTGCTCATCATTATGAATATAATTACTAACTATCCTAACAATACGATAATCACTATCCATATTCTCAAGCCAAATCTCATTCTCCGCACCATGCAGAATAATAGGATTATAACCCTTAACAGTAATAAAATAATGCAATAACTTCATAACATTTTCATCAACAGCCGTCATCATATTACTCCTCCTTAAAAACATTTAAAATATTCAAAAAACAATCAGGTAAGCCACAACTAAACATCATCATCTCATGCGTTCTAGGATGAACAAAACCAAGTTCACAAGCATGCAAACACTGCCCACTATCATCAATAAGTTTCCTTCTACCATACACAGGATCATTAACAACAGCATGTCCAATATAACTCATATGAACCCTTATCTGATGCGTCCTACCAGTCTCCAAAACAAGCTCAATCAAAGTAGCCCTCTTATACCTTTCTAAAACCCTAAAATGCGTAACCGCACGCTTGCTGTTAAAAGACGTAACAGCCATCTTCTTTCTATCGGTCTTATCCCTTCCAATCGGAGCATCAATCGTACCCGTATCATTAGGAATAACACCCCAAACCAAAGCAATATATTTACGCTTCGCAGTCTTATTTGCCAACTGACGAGCCAAAAACTCATGCGCAAAATCATTCTTAGCAACCATCAACAAACCAGTCGTATAAGCATCAATTCTATGCACAATACCAGGCCTAAACTCACCATTAACACTACTCAAACTAGAATGATACAAAAGACCATTAACAAGCGTACCATGACTATTACCAAAAGCAGGATGAACAACCACACCATTGCCCTTATTTACAACAATAACATCATCATCCTCATAAACAATATCAAGATCCATCTTTTCCGCCAAAACAGAACTAGGCTCATCAAAAACATCAGAAACATCAATACAATCACCAACACAAACACAATAACTAGGCTTAACACAAGAACCATTAACAACAATACTACCAGACTTAATCATACTCTGAATTTTACTACGACTAAAATCAACCCTATCAACCAAAAAAGAATCAAGCCTACTACCAGCACTATCAACAATTACCTTCACTACGACCACCCCACAAAGTATCAAAAACAAAAAGAACAACCGCTACCACAATACACGTATCAGCAATATTAAAAATAGGAAAATTATAACCAAAAAAGCAAAAATCTAAATAATCAATAACATAACCATAAACAATCCTATCAAACAAATTACCCAAAATACCACCAATAAGCAACGAATAAACAACAACATCAAAACATCTAAAAACCTTATTCTTAAGAAGAAAATAATAAATCAAAAACAAAGCAAATAAAGAAACAATAACCAAAAAAAATCTATTCCCATACAAAATACTAAAAGCAGCACCCAAATTATGAACATAACTTATATAGAAAAAATCCTTAATAACCATAATAGAACTATTAAGTTCAAGATTAAAACTAACAATCAACTTAACCACTTGATCAACAATAAAAATAATTAAACTAAAAGGTACAATACGCTTCAAAATAATCACCTTAAACATTATAACATTTATAAATAAAAAAAAAAACACTAAAAACATTAAAAAGCCAAGACCCTATACAAATCTTGGCAAACACTTCTTAAAAAACTCTAAAAGCCCCTTTTCCTCAAAAAAGTTGGAATAATAGACTCATCATCACTACCATCATCATCATTAGTATCAGGAGTTCTTCTCCTCTTCTCATCATCATAAGACTTATACAAAGGCTCAGTATTCTCCTCAAAACCAGTCGCAATTACAGTAACAATTATCTCATCAGTCAAATTCTCATTAATAACAGCACCAAATATAGTATTAATATCAGTATTAGCACTTGTTCTAATAACCTCAGCAGCCTCCTCAACCTCATACAAAGTAAGATTAGTACCACCAGTTACATTGATAATAGCGTCAGTCGCACCACTTATACTAGTCTCAAGAAGAGGACTAGCAACAGCCTGCTCAGCAGCCTCAACAGCCCTATTCTCACCAACACCTAAACCAATACCAATCAAAGCATTTCCACGCTTCTCCATTACCGATCTAACATCAGCAAAATCCAAATTGATTAACCCAACAACCGCAATCAAATCAGAAATAGACTGAACACCACGCCTTAAAACATTATCAACCTCTTTAAAAGAATCCAAAAGTGGCGTTGACTTATCAACAAGACCCTTCAACTTCTCATTAGGAATAACAATCAAAGTATCAACATGCTGTTTTAACTCCTCAATTCCCTCCAAAGCCTGCTTCATTCTATTAGGGCCTTCCCAACGAAAAGGCTTAGTAACTATACCAACAGTAAGAGCACCCAACTCCTGAGCAATAGAAGCAACTATAGGCGCACCACCAGTACCAGTTCCACCACCCATTCCACAGGTAACGAAAACCATATCAGCACCCTCCAAAGCCTGCTTAATCTCATCCTTAGACTCCAAAGCCGCTGCCTTGCCATTCTCAGGCTTTCCACCAGCACCAGTAACCGTTCCACCAATCTGAATTTTAGTCGGTGCCTGAGAAGAATTAAGAGCCTGTAAATCAGTATTTACAACAATAAAATCAACACCCTTAACACCAGACTCAATCATACTATTGACAGCGTTATTACCACCGCCACCAACACCAATAACCTTAATTTTTGCTACTTGATCCATTTCTAATCCAAACATTAACTTTCCTCCTCATTTGTATCGCCAAAGAAGTATCCAAATACTTTACCTAACATTGACTCACTCGAAACATTTACCAAACTACCCTTTGAAAAAATCAAATCATCAAACTCACTATCACTAACCATACTTATATCATCACCAAATAACTTAAGTCTATTTATATAATAAACAGCATTACCTATACAAGAAGAATACTTATTATTTCTAATACCAACAATATTAACATTACCAATGATTACATCCTTGCCAAAAACATCAGAAGCAATCGCACTAAAACGCTCCATATTGCTGACACCACCAGTAACAATAACATAATCCATCTTTCTATTAGCCAAAGTTCCTATCTCCTTCTTAGCAAGACTAAGAATCTCCTCAATCCTAGACATAACAACCTCAGTTACCTCAAACTGATTGATTTTACCAGACGAACTATCATAAAACTCATTCAAATTTGCCCCACTCTTATGAGCAAGCGCAAACTTCTCCTTAATCCTACAAGCCTCATCCAAATCAATCTTATACATATAAGAAATATCATTATCAATATTCTTTCCACCCATACAAATAACACTATTCTTTATAATAATACCCTTGTTATAAATAGATACGTTAGTAGTCTCATAACCTACATTAACAATCGCACCTAACTTAGAATCAGTCTCCTTATTCCTAAAAGCATTAATATCGCCAATACCATTCAAAGAAATATCAACAACATCCAATCCCAAAGAATCCACCAAATTAACAACAGAATAAATATTCTTCTTAGGAGTTAAAACTGCCACCGCTCTAACACGTAAAACATCCCCCATAAGACCCTTAGGATCCTTTATTCCAGACTGCTCATCAATCGTAAAATCAATCGGAATAATCGAAACCACTTCCTTAGTAAAAGAAGCACTCTTCAAAGCAACCTCCAAAACCCTCTTAACATGATTACCAGTAATAACCATATCACTACTATCAATCTTGAGTTCGCCATCAACCTTATGAAATTCAGCAAAAAACTCCGGAATATTAACCAAAACCTTCTTAATCTTAAACCCAAGCATTTCCTCAACTTCACTTATAGCCTTCTTAAGCGAACTAGATGCAAGATCAACATCCGTAATTAACCCTTTTTTAATCCCCCCAGATTTTATAGATGATGCCGCAAGTAAATTTAACTTACCCCTGTAAAGTTCCGTAACAACAACCTTTGTAGTATCAGTTCCTATATCCACACTAGTATAAATATGCTTCACCGTATCATCTCCTACAATCTAAAAACAATTATACTATAAAAATATATAAAAGTAAAAGAAAAATTAGAAAAAAAATTCTAATTGTCCAAAATTTTAAAATATTCACCAGAATCCAAATACAAAACACCCTTATGATTATTAAAATTAACAACCATATCAAAATACCTATTAACGCTATCAAACTTATCAAGATTAACATAAATATAATTACCATCATTCAAAGAAAACAAGAAAAGCTCATTATCAACATCATTAGGCCTATAATAAATCTCCGAAATAATAGATAAAACATCAACATCAATAACACTCATCTTCTCCACAAACTTATTATAAACATCACTAGGAACACTATCACTCAAAATTGGCAAATTAAAAAAATCCGTCGTATGACTACCATCCTTCAAAACAATATAATCATTCACACTATCATAAAATAACGGCCTATTCTCAACAACCGAAATATAAACACTAGTAAACCTCTTCTTAACATCCAAACTCTCAATATACACACTATCACTAATCTTAGACTTAATAGAACTAGACAAAGTAAAAAACACCTTAGGATAATCCTGAAGTCCCGCAAGCTCAATAATATACTGATCACTCAAATAACTATTCCCAGATATAAAAATATTAGAAAATCTCAAACAAACCAAATTAACAACAACAAGCACAATCAAGGCAACAACAAGAAAAAAAATCAAAACCCTCCCATATCTAATTTTGAACTTTTTCACAAAAACCACCTATTCCACAAACTCTTGTTCAACCATTAAATCAATATTATATCGTTGACGTACCTTATCCTTAATATCAAAAATTAACTCCTTAATATCACGCCCAGTCGCACCACCAATATTAATAATAAAATTAGCATGCTTCAAACTAACCTGAGCACCACCAACAACCTTACCCTTATAACCAATCTCCTCAATTAACCTCCCAGCAAAATCACCACTAGGATTTCTAAAAACACTACCAGCACTAGGAAACTCAAGCGGTTGCGACAAAACCCGCCTTTCCTTCCTACTATCAACCAAACTCATAATCACATCCTTATCACCGTGCTTTAACCTAAAACACGCCGACAAACAAACATAACCCGGATTCCTCTGCAAAAAAGAACTCCTATAATCAAAAGCAAAATCACCCTTTTTAAACTCCACAACCTCATTACTAGGAGTGAGCACAAAAGCACTCTCAAGAACACTCGCAATATCACTATTATACGCCCCAGCATTCATGAAAATAGCGCCACCAACACTACCAGGAATACCCGTTGCAAACTCCAAACCACTAAGCCCCAACATCGACGCCTTCAAAGCAAGTTTAATAAGACTATAACCACAACCAACCTTAATAACATCATCATCAATACTAATATCATTAAAACAATCAAGCTTAATCAAAACACCATCATAAACCATATTAGTAAAAATCAAATTAGAACCATTACCAAGTATCTTATACTTTAACCCATTATCATTGATATAAGAAATAAGCCTCTTAAGAGACGCAACATCATTAGGTATAACCAAAACACGACCAATACCCTTCAACTTATAAGTGGTATACTTAGACAAATCAACATTCTCCAAAACAGTACCAACATTCAAACCCTTAATCTCATCTATCTTCATAACTACTTCCTATCTACTAGTTCCCTTAAACTATCATATATCAAAGAAGCACTATTTGAAACCATCAATGACTTCAAATTCTTCTTCATATCCCTCATCTTTTTATCATCAAACAAAATCTCATCAATTCTTCTAACCAAAATATCACCACATAAATCCTTTTCCTCAATCATAACCGAAGCATTAGAACCAACTAAATCCAAAGCATTTTTATACTGATGATTATTCGCAACATAAGGACTAGGAATTAAAATAGAAGGAATCCTCAAAGCAATAATCTCACTAAGCGTCGAAGCACCAGCCCTCGAAACAATCAAATCAACATTCTTCATAAGCCCCGTCATACCCTCAATATAAGGAACAACAAAAACATTACTTGGAAACTTACTAGAACTAATACTCTCATACGAATTAGCACCCGTAACAAACAAAACCTCATAATCCTTACCATTAAATAAACTCATCGTACTAACCAAATAATCATTAACACGACTAGAACCCAAAGAACCCATAACAATCAAAACCAATTTCTTACTACCACTAAGGCCAAAAACACTCTTCTTAACCTCAGGCTTACTCAAAGCCGCCTCACTACAAGGATTACCAGTAAAAACCGTCTTATAGCCAGGAAAATGCTTAATCGTACTCTTAAAAGATACACAAATCAAATCAGAATACTTACTCAAAAACTGATTACTCTTTCCAGGCAAACTATTCTGTTCATGAATAACAGTCTTAAACCCCAACTTCTTAGCACTATAAATAACAGGCGCCGTTACATAACCACCAACCCCTATTACTACATCAGGTTTAAAGTCACGAATCAATTTTTTACACCTACCATAACTCTTAACCAAACACTTTAAAGTCCTAATATTCTTCAAAACCTTCTTACTAAAACCATAAATCTCAATAGTCTCAAAAGGAATACCATACTTTGGAACAATATCATTTTCCATCCTATTATGAGTACCAATATACAAAAACTCACTATTAGGTTCCATCTCTTTAATCTTATCCAAAATTGCTAAAGCAGGATAAATATGTCCACCCGTACCACCAGCACTTATAATTACTCTCATCTAATCCCCTCGCAAAATATTCTATACCATTATACCATAATTATATTAAAAATAAACATATTTTAGAATAAATAAAAAAAAAGAACCTTATGATTCCTTTTGTTCTAAAATAACCACACTTTTATTCGATAAATCCAACTCATCTATAATTTGGTTAGCCTTTTCAAAATCAAGTTGAGTAGTATATCCAATATCATCTATCTTAATTTGATTATATTTAATAATATTACTCATTACCTTCTCATTCATACTAAAAATATTATCACTCATAAAAATATAAGAACTTGCAATATTCAACTTTTTTCTTTCAAACTCACTCTCAGTAATCTTTAAATTTTCAATTTGATTCTGAAGTTGTGACAATAATTTTAAAGTAGTATTAGTTTCCCCCAATATCGACAATAATATATGTCTATCAGTATAAAGAAAAGTAAAATCAATATTAGTCGTTATAACATTTTCTTCCTTTAACTTCTCATTTATTAACGATGTCGTACCAATATTTATATCAAAAATAATAGAAAGATAAGACAAAGCATCACGAATATTTAAATTTAACTTCTCATAATTTATTTTATAATTAAGCGCCAACTTTGAAACACCTATATCCATTTTTATAGTTTCATTTTCCGTCTCAACATTATCAGGCTCATCATACTTCTTCTGCTTAATTACACCACTTTCCTCAAACGTTTTACCCTTTTGATTCTGCCTTATTATCTCAACAGTTTCCAAAGGATCAACATTACCTGTTACTACCACAAACATATTAGAAGGATTATAAAACGTATTATAACATTCATATAAATCCTCTTTAGTTATTTTTTCTATAT
Organism: uncultured Bacilli bacterium; assembly: GCA_947632415.1. Classification (GTDB taxonomy): domain Bacteria; phylum Bacillota_I; class Bacilli_A; order RF39; family UBA660; genus UBA3631. The sequence goes on along the minus strand of CANRPB010000030.1, from coordinate 3,972 downwards.
TTTCCAAATCACCAATAACAGGCATTTTAATCGGATGTTTAATAAAACTATTATAAATTGACCTTTCATACAAAACAGTATACGGATCATCTTGATACATTTTTATTTCTTGAGCAATTATACCCTTTTCCTTCTCAACATTAGCATCTGTAAAATATGGTGATTGAACATAATCTAGCAAATAATTTAAATTTTCTTTAAAATACTCTGGACCAGAAAACAAATATGTTGTTTTATAATTTGACGTATTTGCATTCGCGTCAGCACCATTATTACTATATATTTCAAACGGATCAGTATCATCTTCCTGTTCAAACATTTTATGCTCTAAAAAATGAGCTATTCCAAGAGGATATCTTTTCATTTTCTTACCATTTATTGGGACAAATTCATTATTATTTGAACCATACTTCGCTGAAAAAGTTACATAGATATTATTACAATTTTTTTTAGGAATTACATATACTTTTAAGCCATTATCCAATGTTTCATCATATATATCCAATTTTAATTCTTCAATTGTTTTTTTATTCATTGCCTTCTCCTTCTAATAAGAATATTGTATCAATATGAATTTTTTTAGCAACCTTAATAATTGCTTCTTTATCAACCTTTTCTATTTCCTTTACCCTTTTTTCAATTGGATCATAATCTAAATACTCGCAACTTGTATAAGCATTTAAAATTGAATAAGCAGAATCTTCCACCTCTTTAAAAGTATTTTTATACGTTATTATTCCAGCCTCTATTTCAGTTTCCTCAAAATTACCCGTTTCCATATTCTTCATTTCCTGCTTTATTAAATTTACACTCTTTTTAAAGTTATCAGCACTTATTCCAGCTTTAATGACAAGTAAATTAATAACCGGTTGATACGTACTAGTAATACTATAACACAAAGAATTTTGTTCTCTAAGATTCATGAAAAGTCTAGAATTAGGACTTCCCCCCAAGATAAATGAATAAATATTCATAACATACTTTTGCTCAAATGGCGTTAACTTATCCAATTTGCACCCAATATATAACTTACTTTGTTCTAAATTCATAACCTCAGTTTTAGTTTTTGCTTTTCTATTTATTTTTTTATGAGTAAAATAATGAGTTTCACTTGGTTTCTTTAAAGTATTAATTTTAAACTTTTCAGTTATTATTTTTTTTACCTTCGGTTCACTAAAATCACCAATTACAAATATATCTATTAAATCACTCTTTATTACCTCTTGATAATATTCATACAAACTTTCCTTAGTAATAGTCTCTAAATCTTCTATATACCCATAAGCATTAATAGCATAAGGAGCATCTGGATCCATAGTCTTTAACATCTGTTGCATTCCATAACGTCCTGGATTTTCTTTTTGACATTCTATTTCATCTTTTAATGCCTCTTTACACATATTAAAATTTTTTTCATTAAAACCTTTACCTTCAATATTGGGATTAAAAATGAATCCTAAAATAAATTCTAATGATCTTGATAACATTTTATCATCGGTATATTCTTCATTTAAAAATGAACTTTCAAAACTTATAACTGAGTAATTACCTGATAGAGTTTGAGAACTTCCTAGTTTTAATCCATATAATTTTTCTGTTTCTATTTCAATTAATCTACTTGTTTTATAGTGTTCATTTGATTCTAATAAGACTTTTGTCAGTAAATTTCTTTTAGTTATATCTTCTTTGACTATTTTTCTTTTAAAATTTATTCTTATACTTATAGTTTTAAATCTATCAGTTTTAATTAAATGTATATTGTAGGCTCCATTTTGATATTTTGTATAGTTCATCTTATCACCTCTTTTTTATTATGTTTTATTTTTTATTTTTTATAATGATTTTAAGGCTAAAATAATCATTTTATCAAAACTATTTTGTCTTTCTTCACTCGTTGTTTCTTCATTCGTTACTAAACTATCTGATATAGTTAAAATACATGCAGCTTTTTTATTTAATATTTTAGCATTATGAAATAATGCGAATGACTCCATTTCTACACACATACAACCATATTTTTTGTTTAATTCTTCAAAATTATTATTTTCTTTGTAAAAGACATCACTACTATGTATATTAGCGATTGTTATTGGAATATTATTTTCTTCAGCAGTTTTTTTTATCCAAAAATTTAAATTTTGATTTGGATAAAGAAAATTTTCCTCAGAGTTATTTTGTGTTTTAGCATAACTAGATTCTGAATAACATCCATTTACCAAAACAACATCATAAAGGTTTAAATCTTTACTGTATGATCCAGCTGATCCTACTCTTATAATTGTATCCACATCATAGAATTTAAATAATTCATATGAATATATACCAATACTTGGCATTCCCATTCCAGATGCCATTACTGTTACTCGTTTATCATTATAATATCCTGTATAAGCGTAGATATTTCTAACTTTATTTACTAACTTATAGTCTTTTAAATATGTTTCGGCAATATACTTAGCCCTTAAAGGGTCTCCTGGCATTATTACCGTTTTAGCAATTTCTTCTTTTTTAGCCTCAATATGTGGTGTCATTTTATCATTCTCCTTTTATTTTTTAAAAGAGGTTATGCTACCATACCTCTTTTTTTATTTTCTATTTTTTTATTTATAGCTACCATTATTAATTTCTGCGTTTTATCATATTGGTCCTTAGATCTTTTTCTTTCATCATCAAAAGCAAAAGGTGGTAATAAATATTCACTAGCGTTCTTTAGTTGTTCTTCGGTTAGAATCTCTTGATTTGCTTCAATAAATTTACCGTATATATTATAGATCTCTGTCCCTTGACTCTCATAATTGTAATTCATTAAATCCATTATTTTCATTAATTCCATTATAGTTTCACTCCTGACTCCATTAATTTATTTAATAAATATTTTGAATCATTATTAAAGTATGCATACAACATATTTTCAAATCCCACTACTGATGTTATTAGATTAGTCATTATTGCCTCATCTGGATAAACTAACTTTTCACCGCGATTTCCAACGAGATAGTTAGTTAATATTTCTGTAAAACCCACGTTAAGCGCTAAAAAACGATTATCAGTATTAAAGCCATATTGATTGTCATTCGATGTTATCATATTAAGTATTTCAAACATCATTATATGTCTTGCATCATAGTCTTTACTTAACTCTTCGGAATTAAAATATAGAATATTTTTTTTTACATTGTAACTAGATATATGACTTTTTTCAAATTTTGATGTCTTCTCTATTTTTAAACTTTTTAATCTTTTATTTAAATTTTCTAAATTTATATTAGGAAAACTTTTATTAAATATAACAATCAATTCAAATATTTCATCCTTTATTTCTCTAGTTAAATGTTTATTACTCTCTAAAGAGGTACGAATATTATCTATCATATCCATACAATCACCCAATATCATATTAACACATTTTTTTTTAAAAATCTATATATATTGACAATTTAAGAATTATTTTATTATTCTCATATAAATTACTTAATGAAGTTTAATTAAAATTTATGTTAAAAATTTTATACGATAACAATTGATACCAAAAAAGATAGATTCTAATTATCTATCTCTCTGATTTGTTCTACTTTTAAATCCGTCATTTTAGATATTTCATCAATATCAATATTAGCCTCAAGTAATTTCTTGGCAAACTTGATCTTTTCTTGATTGAATTTTTCCATTCTTTCATTAAGTACTACTTCTTTTTCATTTACTTTATTTTCTAGTCCTTTAACTCTATTTTCCTGTTCTTTGACCTTATCCTTTTGTTCCTTTAATTCATTTCGTTCTTCTTTTACTCTGTTTTTTTCTTCTTTTATTTTATTTTGTTCTTCTTTGACTTTATTTTGTTCTTCTTTGACTTTATTTTGTTCTTCTTTTAATTTAGTTTGTTCTTCTTTTAATTTAGTTTGTTCTTCTTTTAATTTAGTTTTTTGTTCAAGTATTTGTTTCTCTTGATTTTCAAGTTCTCTTTCTTTGGCCTTT
>CANRPB010000029.1 GCA_947632415.1 uncultured Bacilli bacterium | reverse complement strand
ATCAAACAAAAAAAAGATAGGATGTAATAACCTACCTCTGAATATGGTCCTATACGGAAACTTTCGGAAGAACCTTTAATCAAGTACCTTTTTTATATTATTATAATTATCTAAAATATAAAACTATTGCAAATCTTCCTTATTATAAATAAAATCGACAATATTAACATTATTAATGCCATCAACATTTTTTTGAAAAATCAAATCAGACACAAACAAATACCTAGGATACATCTCCCTTATCTGATAAAAAGGCTTATATTCCCTTTCCTCAGTTTTCTTATCATCAATGTTTTTAGTAACTTGAATATAAAAATATTCAGCAACACCCCTTCTAGCAATAAAATCACACTCCAAAGCACCAATTTTACCAACACTCAAACTATAATTTCTACTTTTTAAATAAGAAAACAAAACATTCTCCAAAACAGGCCCATAATTTATCCTGTTATCCGTATTTAAAGCATAATATATACTCAAATCAGCCAAATAATACTTTTTTTCACCATCCAACACTTTCTTAGACTTCATATCAAACAAATCACAAGGATAAATAATTTTAGCATTTTCCAATAACTCAACATATGCCTTAATCGTCCTACGATCAACCGATATCTTTTCCTTGCTATTTAAATAATTATATATACTGCCAATAGATATAACAGCACCAAAATTATTTATTATGAACTTCTCAATAACCTCAAATAAAAATTTATCCTTAATCTTCCGATGATTTTTTATATCCTTATCAAAAATTTGTTCAATTACACTCCTAGTATATAATAACTTATCATCATAAGAATCATAAAATAAAGACCCAGGAAAACCACCATTCCTTATAAACTCTTCAAATTCATGATATATATTAACATTAACATCCTTATTTAAAAACTTCTTCATATCAACATACTCATAAAAATTAAGTGGTAACATCTCTACTTCAATATAACGACCCGTTAATTTCGTTGCAAGTTCACCCGATAATAAATAAGAATTAGAACCAGTTAAAAATATCGAATAATTACCCTCTTCCCTATAAGCATTAACAATCTCCTCAAATCCCTTAACATTTTGAATCTCATCAATAAAAAGATACTTAAAGTCACTATCTTTAACTAAATTATCAATTACTTCCTCCAACTGTTTTGGAGTCTTTATATCCTTAAAAACTTTTTTATCCAACTCAATATAAATAATATCCTTATCCTGAATACCATTTTCTTTTAATTCCTCAATAATTGTTTTAAAAAAACAAGTCTTGCCACATCCTCTAATACCAGTAATCACCTTTATCATCGTATCTTTATAAAAACCTCTTATCATACTTAAATAAAATTCTCTCTTATACAACATTTCCATAGTTAATCACCAAACACTATCATGCTTTATTTTTTATAAAAAGTCAAGTTATCAACCACTTTTTAACCAACATAAGCAAAAAATGGTCGATAAAAAACATGAAAAGTAACAAATACACATTTCATGTTCATTATTTAACAAAATTCAAAACTTGCACTTTAGAAACTATCTCTCTACCTCAACCATCTCATAAGCCTCAATTACATCTCCAACCTTAATATCACTAAAATTAGAAATAGTAATACCACACTCCATACCCTTCTTAACTTCACGAACAGCATCCTTTTCCCTTTGAATAGAACCAATCTCGCCATCATAAACAACAACACTATCTCTAATAACTCTAGCCTTAGAATCCCTCTTAATAACACCATCAACTACCTTAGAACCTGCAATCGTACCAACCTTAGAAAACTTAAACAACTGCATAACACTAGCACTACCAATAACCTTCTCCTCATAAACAGGATCAAGCATACCCTTCATAGCAGCCTCAATATCCTCAACAGCCTTATAAATAATATCATAAAGCCTAATATCAACACCCTGACTACTAGCATAATCCTTAATAGCATTAGTAGGTCTAATATTAAAACCAATCACAATAGCATTAGTAGCCTTAGCAAGCACAATATCACTCTCAGTAATCGCACCAACACTACTTCTTATAACATTAACCCTAACACCATCAACATCTATCTTCTCCAAAGAATTCTTAACAGCCTCAGCCGAACCATTAACATCAGTCTTAACTAAAACATTTATTTCCTTTATACCCTCTTGAATCTTAGAAAACAAATCATCCAAAGAAACACTAGACTTAGACACATTCTCCCTCAACTTGGCCTCTTTACGACGCTCCTCACCAATACTACGAGCCTGCTTCTCCGTCTCAAAAGCCATAAACTTATCACCAGCAACAGGAGTACCATTAATACCAGTAATAAAAACAGGAGTACCAGGTAAAGCCGAAGTAATTTCCTCATCAAGATCATTTCTCAAAGTCCTAACTTTACCATAATGTTCACCAACAACAATAGGATCACCAAGTCTAAGCGTACCATTCTCAATCAAAACCGTAACAACCGGTCCCAAATGCTTGTCAAGACGAGACTCAATAACAGTACCAAGAGCATACCTATTAGGATTAGCACGAAAATTCATAACATCAGCCAAAAGCAAAATATTCTCAAGCAACTCATCAACACCAGTACCATTCAAAGCCGATATACGAGTATAAATAACATCTCCACCCCACTCCTCAGGAGTAAGACCATACTCAGTAAGCTCAGTCATAACACGCTCAGGATTAGCACCAGGCTTATCAATCTTATTAATAGCCACCATAATAGGAACACCAGCAGCCTTAGCATGATCAATAACCTCCTTAGTCTGTGGCATAACCCCATCATCAGCAGCAACAATAATAATAACAATATCAGTAATACTAGCGCCCCTTGCACGCATCTCCGTAAAAGCCGCATGACCAGGAGTATCAATAAAAGTAATCAATTTATCATTACACTTAACCTGATAAGCACTAATAGCCTGAGTAATACCCCCAGCCTCCTTAGAAGCAACCGAAGACTTTCTAATCGTATCAAGCAAAGTCGTTTTACCATGATCAACATGACCCATAATCGTAACAACCGGAGGACGTCTAACTAAATCATCATCACTATCAATAACCTCAAAATTCTCAAAATCAGCAATATTAGTAGCCTCTTCCCTCCTTAACTCCTTATTATAATCCAAAACCAAAACACTAGCATCATCAAAACTAATACTATTATTATTAGTAGCCATAATACCCAAATCAAACAACTTCTTAATAAGTTCAGCACTCTTAACACCAATACTAAGAGCAAGATCACTAACAGTCATATTCTCCCTATAAATAACAAAACTATCATTATTCACAACACTATTAGAAATCAACTTCTCCTTATTCTTATACATTTCCTTCTTCTTAGAAGCAAAATCCTTTTTACTCTTATTATTAAGAACCTTCTTATTAATCTTCTGTTTACTAGACTTAATATTATTACTATTAGCAATAGAAAGAGCAAGCTCCTCAGTCTCCTCAATAATAGACTCATCATCAAGATTATTATCCAAAATAATAATATCCTCTTCATCCAATAAATCATCCTCAGAATGAACCTTAATACCTAACTCCTCACACTTCTTCAAAACATAAAAAACAGTTCTATTAACATCATTTGCATATTCAAGTACACTCATCATACGAAGCACCTCACTTTCATAAATTTATAACAATATTTTTTCCCACCATTTCATACTTGCGATAACTAACACCACACTCATCAAACATAAGCCTTGAAGCCTTATTACTATCAGTATCAGCATACTTATCACTCAAATAAATAACCTCTTTAATACCAGCCTGAATAATCACCTTAGCACACTCATTACAAGGAAACAAAGTAACATAAACACGCGCACCCCTAACACTAGAAGAAGAATTCAAAATAGCATTCAACTCCGAATGACACACATAAGGATACTTAGTATCTAAAAAATCACCATCTCTATCCCAAGGCATAACATCATCAGATAAACCAATAGGAGCCCCATTATAACCCATAGATAAAATTTTATTATCACTATTCACAATACAAGCCCCAACACGAGTAGACGGATCCTTGCTTCTTTCACTAGACAAAATAGCAATTCCCATAAAATACTCATCCCAAGTAATATAATCACTTCTCTTCACAACTACACAACCCTCTCAACTCATCAAAAACACTATCAGGCACATCCACATCAAGTATCTTATTCAAAACTTTACTCTTATATGCCTTTAAAACAACAGACATATCCCTCTTTAAATAAGCACCACGACCATTCATACGACCAGTAGTATCAACATAAACAGAACCATCCGTATAACGAACAACACGAATCAAATCAGCCTTTGGCAACCTCTCCCTAGTAACAACGCAACTACGCATCGGAATCTTTCTAACCTTCATAAATATTAATACCCATTTCCTTAGCCTCATCCTGAGTTTTAACATCAATCTTATAATGTGTCAAACGAGCAGCCAACTTAATATTCGTACCCTTCCTACCAAGAGCCCTAGAAAAATTCTCACTATCCGTAACAACCAAAGCCTCCTCTTTCTTAGGATCTGTAATAAACACATGAATATTCTGAGCCGGACTCAAAGCATTCTCAATAAATTTACTAGGATTTTTATCATACAAAACAAGATCAACCTTTTCACCATTCAACTCTTTCAAAATATTAGCAATTCTCATACCCTTCTCACCAATACAAGAACCAATCGCATCAACACGATCATTCTCACTCATAACAGCAACCTTAGTTCTATTACCAGCATCACGAGCCACACTATAAATATAAAGAATTCCCTCACTAAACTCCGGTATTTCAAGTTCAAAAAGCCTCTTCACAAAACCATAATGACATCTCGAAAGCAAAATAACAGGACCCTTAGAACCATTATCAACCTTAGTAATATAAACCTTGATATTAGAACCCATAACAATCTTTTCACCAGGAATAACCTCAGTCTTAGGTAAAATACCCTGAGTCTTGCCTAAATCAATATAATAATTTCTAGCATCCTCCATTTCAACTACACCACTAACAAGCTCATCCTGCTTATCACTAAAAGCCTCCATAATACTATTTCTCTCAGCCTCACGAATCTTTTGAATAACAACCTGCTTAGCAGTAGCAGCCGCAACACGACCAAAATCCTTAGGTGTAACCTCTTCCTCAATCGTCTCCAAAACCTTAATACCAGGAACAATCTTCAATGCTTGAGACAAAGGAATATGAATCCTCTCATCAAACACAAAAGGCTTTTTATCATCCTCATCCTCACTTTCCTCATCAGGCAAATTCCACTCCTCTAACTCCTCGTAATTATCAGGAACAACCGTCTTATAAGAATAAACCGAAATATTACCAGTCTCCTTATTAATATCCACCCTAACATTACTAAGCGAATGATAATTCTTCTTATAAGCACTAGTAAGTGCCAATTTCATCGCATCATAAATAACATCCTCACTAATACCTTTTTCCTTAACAAGCAAACCAATTGCCTTTTTAAACTCCTTAGTATTCATACTAATCTCCCTTCTCCTTAGAACAAACATCTAAAATATAACTCTCACTAATCGGATCCTCCCTATCCAAAATAGGATTAATAAGCTTAGTAACACGACTACAATCATCAACCGTAACAATACCACTCTTATCAATAACAACCCGCAAAAAATACAAACTGCCCTCCTTAACATACAAAACATCATCCAAAATATAACCATTAGAAGCAATAACATCACTAATAAGTTCCCTAACAATAAAAGCCTTATCCACAAAATACCTCCTTCAACTTTAAAGAGTGGTTTTAAGCCACTCTTCAAAAGAAATACAACTACATTATACCATAAAAAATAAAAAAAAAAATCTTTTTACAAAAATATACAGTAAAATTTTCTAAAAAATCAAAAACATGATATAATTTACAAGGTGATAAATATGAAAAAAACAGAAAAAAAAATCGAAAACTACTACAAAAACTCATACATGATAATAACAACAATCGCACTATACCTATCAATAACCATACTAAAAGACATCTTCTATAGCCTATTTAACATATCATTAAACGACCTAAACAACAACCTAAAAATAATAACAAACACCACCTACCAACTATTCGCCATATCAATATCAGTCCTCTTTCTAATAAAAAACAAAGACAAAACACTAAACGAATTTAAACAATACCTAAAAATAGCTGGAATAGGAATACTAACCATATTTGTCTACTCCATAACCTCACTCCTAGAAGTCGCCATATTATACTATGGAAAAGTAAACGTACAAGCAATGTCAGTTCTATCAAAAACCATCTATCTAATTTCATGCGAATCACTAATAATGGCAGTAATCGCTCTAATCAATAACAAAGACCTCGAAAAAAACATAAAAGACATATCAAAAAACTACAAAGAATACACCAAAAAATACTTCAAATACTACCTTCTTGCCCTACTAATCATGATGCTAAGTAACTTTATCATAAACATAATAAACCCTGGAATCGCCGGAAACGAACAAGAAATAAGAAATACACTTCAAAAAGCCCCTATATACATGTTCTTCTCAGCCGTTATATTCGCACCATTCACCGAAGAAATGGTATTCAGAAAAGCCATCAGAAACATCATCAAAAACGATACAATATTCATAATAACATCAGGACTAATATTCGGTGGTTTACACGTAATCGGAAACATAAACACAATAACAGACCTTCTATACATAATACCATACTCAACACCAGGCATTATCTTCGCCTATATCCTAACCAAAACAGACAACATCTTTGTTCCAATAGGATTTCACTTCCTTCATAACGGCCTTTTAATTACCCTACAAATACTAACAACTATGATCTAAACGGATTAACATGAATAACAACCAAATATATCTCCTCAATACTACTACAAATCTCACGCTCTAACCTATCAGCAATCTCATGACTATCAAAAGTAGACAAATTACCATCAACATAAATAGTAAAAGATATCTGATACCTATAACCAACCGGTGTCGACTTAAAATCACTAACCATCACAATCTCATCATAACACTCAATAATTTCATAAACACTCCTCTTAGTAACATCCGATATAGACTTATCCATCAAAACATCATAACTCTCCTTAAAAATCCTAAACGCCGTTACTATTATCCACAAAGAAATAAAAACACCAACCAAACCATCAAAAAAATAATAACCATTCAAAGCCAAAAGACAAGAAAGCAAATTACAAAAAGTAACAACACAATCACAAATATGATCCTTAGAATTAGCCCTTATAAGTAAATTATTATACCTACAAGCAAGCCTATTAGTATAAACAAAAAGCAAAAACTTAATCAAAATCGTTACAATACACACAACAACCAACCAAAATGAAAACACATAATGACTACCAAAAAAAAGAAACAAAAAAGCATCCTTTAAAATAAACAAAGACATAAAAATCATAACAATACTTATCAACATCGAATAAATATACTCAGCCTTACCATGCCCCAAATTATGATCCTCATCATTAGGAATACTAGCAATCTTATTACCAACATAAGTCATCAAAGACGAAAAAATATCAGTAGCGCTATTGAAAGTATCAGCAAGCATCGCCTGACTATTAGTAAAAAAACCAACCGTACCCTTAATAATAACCAAAAAAACATTACCCAGTATTCCAAGAATACTGGCTTTCTTTATACTCTTAAATCTATCCATATATCCCTCACTAATATATTATATAAAAGAAAAACCACCACGACAATTAAAAAAAACTATATTTTATAAGGATTCATATCAATATCAATCAAAACATCCTTACAATCAACATACTTTAAACAAATAAACTGAAACTTATCAATCAAAACATCAGTCTTTTTATACTTAATAATAACCTGAACATTATAAACATTATTAATCCTTAAAACACTAGAACCACTAGGACCAAGAACAATATTAGAATCATCCAAACTACCCTTCAAAAAAGCAACAATCTTATTACCCTCATCAAAAGCCCTATCAAAAAACTTACTCTTTATCTTAATCAAACCCAAATTATAAAAAGGAGGATACTTAAGAATTTTACGAATACGCATCTCTTCATTATAAAAACCCAAATAATCATGACGACTTGCCATAACAATACTATAATGTTCCATATTAAAACCTTGAATAATAACACGACCAGATCTACTAGCCCTTCCAGCACGACCAGCCACTTGCGAAAGTAACTGAAAAGTCCTCTCACCACTCCTAAAATCAGGAATAGCCAAAGTCGCATCACCATTAACAACACCAACCAACGTAACCTTAGGAAAATCAAGCCCCTTCGCAATCATCTGTGTCCCAATCAAAATATTATACTTCTCCTCACGAAAATCATTAATAATTCGTTCATGAGAACCCTTTTTAGTAGTAGTATCAACATCCATCCTAACAACCAAAGCCCTAGGAAACTCCATCTTAACCAAATCCTCTAACTTCTCCGTTCCCATTCCAAAATCCATAATATCCTTATTACCACAATCAGGACAAGATAACAACTTTGAACAACCATAACCACAATAATGACACCTCATTGTCTTAGAACTTTTGTGATAAACAAGAGGAATATCACAATTAGGACACTTATGAACAAAACCACAACTATTACACCTAGTAATAGTAGAAAAACCACGACGATTTAAAAGCAAAATAACCTGTTCATTATTATCCAAACACTCATTAATCGCACGAACAAGCAAAGAAGAGAAAACCTTATTACCATGTTTAATCTCATCCTTCATATCAACCAAACTAACAACCGGCAAATTATTATTAACCCTTTTCTTAAGTTCAATCAAAGTATAAATAGACTGACAAGCCCTAGTATAACTCTCAATCGAAGGTGTCGCACTACCCAAAACAACTGGACAATCATGCCTTCTAGCCCTGTAAATAGCAACATCAATCGCACTATACTTAGGCGTACTATCCTGCTTATAAGTAGAAGAATGCTCCTCATCAATAATAATAACACCTAAATTAGAAAGAGGAGCAAAAATCGCACTACGAGCACCAATAACAATCGACACCTCACCCCTTAATATCTTCCTATACTCATCATACTTCTCACCATCACTAAGCCTAGAATGCAAAATCGCAATACTACTACCAAATCTCTTCCTAAAATTCAAAACCATTTGCGGCGTCAAACTAATCTCAGGAACCAAAACAATCGCGCTCTTCCCCTGCTTCATATAATAATCAATAACATGCATATAAACTTCCGTTTTCCCACTGCCAGTAACACCATGAAGCAAATAAGGAACAAAACCAGAACTACCTACAATAGTATCAACCGCACACCTTTGCTCATCATTTAAAACAACACTAGAAACCTCTTTTATATCATCATAATTAGTGCGATACACCTCCCTTTTTACCTCACGAATAAACCCTTTATCAAGAAAACTCTTAACAACATAACCAGAAATAGACACACAATCCCTCTTTAAAACAAACTCCCTAGACTTCAACAAATCATAAACCATCCTTTGCTTTAAAGACTTAACATTATCCAAAATACTATCATCAACAATCGTTAAATATGTCTCATACTTCTTATTAACAACAAAATCCTTATGAGCCTTAAGCGCACTAGGTAACATCGTCTGATAAGCACTAATCAAAGTACACAAAGTTTTTTTCTTAATATACTTACCCAACTCCATCATCTCATCATTAATAATTACATACTCATCAACAACATCAATAATATCCTTAACAGTATAATCAAGACAACAAGAATCCCTTATTGCCAAAACAAAACCTTCCAACTTCTGCTTTCCAAAAGGAACCAAAACCCTCTTACCAACACTAACCCTATCTATTAAAGAATCAGGAACACTATACGTAAAAGTCTTATCCAACTTCTTAGCCTTCAACTCAACCAAAACATCAACATACATAATATCCCTTCTTCCAAACATTACAATATAAATAAAAGATTAGAAAAACTAATCCATTTATTCAATTAATAAAAACTACACACTTTCACTCTGACACTTAGGACAATAATATGTCCCTCTTCCACCAACCTTAATCTTAACAATCTTACTACCACAAACATCACAAGCATTATCTCTATTATGAACAAGCAAATTCTGTTGAAACCTACCATGAACACCCTCACTTGAAGTATAACTTCTAATCGTTGTTCCACCAGCCTTAATAGCCTCACTTAAAACAAACCTAGTATTAGAAATAATACTATCTAACTCCGAAACACCCAACAAGGAACACCTCTTTAAAGGATTAATACGACTCAAAAACAAAATCTCATCAGCATAGATATTACCAATACCAACAATAATACTTTGATCAAGTAAAACCGTCTTAATAGGCAACCTCTTACTCCTATACTTATCTAACAAATAATCACTAGTTAACAAATCATCCCATGGCTCAAGCCCCAAATCCTTCAAAGGACCAACTAAATCAATCTTATCCTTAGGAATCAAATACATTCTTCCAAACTTACGCGTATCCCTATACCTAAGAACAACACCATCATCAAAAACAAAAGAAATATGTTCATGCTTTAAAACCTCATCATCAACACTTCGAATTAAATACTTACCTTCCATTCGCAAATGACTAAGTAAAAAATAATCCTCTAAAACAAAAACCAACCACTTTCCTCGTCTTCTAATATCAACAATACTCTGACCAACAATACAACTCTTAAAATCAGAAACACTAGGATACTCAATCAAACTATCATAATAAACAGAAATATCCTTAACCCTTTTACCCAAAACCTGCTTCTTCAAAGTCTCCTTTACAGTTTCAACCTCTGGTAACTCCGGCATACTACACCCCCAAATCACTTCTTAAAAACAAATAACTTACTAAAAACATAATTTAAAATAATAACGATAATTTGTACAATCACCTTAGCACACATATCATCAAGAGTAACCAACTCCACAAAAACATACATAAGCAATACATCAATTACAAAAGATAAAATACGATACTTAAAAAATTGGTATACCTCAATAAAAACATCTTTATTACTATCACACTTAGACTTAAAAACAAACTTTTTATTAGTAACATAAGCAAACAAAACAGACAATATCCATGAAATAATATTACTAATCATATAATTTACATGAAATAATTTAGTAAATACCCAATATACAACAATACTAACCAAAGTTGTCATAACACCAACAACCAAATAATTAATTATTTCCTCATACCTTTTATACAAATCAACTATTTTTTTCATTTTCTATCCTTTTCTGTTTCTTTTACAATATAAATAGGTCTATTCTTAACCTCCAAATACAACTTAGCCAAATACTGTCCAATAACACCAATACCAAACAACTGCACACCACTTACAAAAAATATAATACAAACAAGTGACGGCCATCCAGCTACAGGATCACCTATAATTAAAGTCTTAACAACAATTACAACAATCATAATTAAAGACACTAAGAAAAAAATCAAACCCATAATAGACGCAATAGCCAAAGGTAAAGTCGAAAAAGCAACAATACTCTCAAGCGAATACAAAAACAATTTCCAAAAAGACCAAGAAGTAGTCCCTGCAACCCTTTCAACATTTTCATAAGGAATCCACTTAGTATCAAAACCAACCCAACTAAAAATTCCCTTTGAAAAACGATTATACTCACCCAAAGACAAAATACTATCAACCATCTGTCTCGTCATCAAGCGAAAATCACGAGCACCATCAACAATCTCCGTCTTAGAAATCTTATTTATTAATTTGTAATAACACTTTGCAAAAAAACTCCTAATAGGTGGTTCACCTTTTCTCGTAACACGACGAGTCGCAACACAATCATACCCTTCATTTTTAATTCCATCATACATCTCATGTAATAAACTAGGTGGATCCTGTAAATCAGCGTCCATAACCGCAACATAATCACCAACTGAATACTCTAAACCAGCAAAAAGGGCTGCTTCCTTACCAAAATTACGCGAAAAAGAAATATATCTAACCCTTTTATCATTCAAAGATAAATCCCTACAAATATCTAATGTTTTATCCTTAGAACCATCATTAACAAATATAAACTCAAAATTTACTTTCTTAAACTCATCAGCAATCTTACATATCTCATTATAAAATAAAGGAATTGATTCTTCCTCATTATAACAAGGAACAATTATTGAAATTTTTTCCATACGTC
Source organism: uncultured Bacilli bacterium (assembly GCA_947632415.1). GTDB lineage: Bacteria > Bacillota_I > Bacilli_A > RF39 > UBA660 > UBA3631. Next base: position 1,362 of record CANRPB010000029.1, on the reverse strand, counting down.
CTCCTTATATCCCCTAAAAAAATTATAACATACAAAAAACAAAAAATCAAAAAAAGAACTCAATAGAGTTCTAAAACATAATAACTATTCAGCATCAGATAAAGTAGCTTGTCCATCAACATAATCATAATCAGTATCTGTTTTATCATCATCAACAGAACATTTAATTAAAAATAATCTACCACCAGCAATGTATGACTCATCTGGCGTACAGCTAACATCTGCCCCATCATATTTTACATACAATGTAACTTTTTGTTCTTCCGTTGCAGTTTTTGCTTCTTCTGCAGTGTCAACAACTGCAATTTTCAAACCTTCGCCTTTATCAGAATACTCTTCTTCGTATGCTCCTTCACCACCTAATTGAGTAGCATATTCATATTCAGTAAAAGCAAGTTCTACTGCCTTTCCATAACCTGTAATACTATTTTTATTAGCCCCTTGTCTAGCAGTTTCAATAATATTTAAAATAATTGGTACAGTAATAACCGCAATAATTGCCAAAATAACGATAATAGCTAATAACTCAATTAATGTAAAACCTTTGTTGTTCTTCTTCATATTCTCACCACCTTACCCTATCCTACAACAATATTATAACTTATTATCTGAATATCAGTCAATAAAAATCAGAACTATAAATCAGAAAAAAAGAACTCAAAAAAGTTCTAAATTAATCATTAATCTCCTGCTACTGGAATCGTATTAGAATCAACTGCTTGACCTCCAACATAATCAAAAGGTCCACGTTGTTTTGTTCCTGCTTTTCCAACTTTACAATCATCTAAAGTTAACTTACCGTCCGTTATTTTAATACCATCAGAACCAGTACAATCAACATCATCACCTTCATAATTCACATATAAAGTTGTTTTTTCTTCAGCAGAGTCAATCGTTACCTTTACCTCTTGTCCTTTATTTTTATATTTTTCTGCATAATCTTCTCCCAATTGAGTTGAAAATTGATACTCAGTAAAGGCAAGCTCTACTGCCTTTCCATATCCTGTAACACTATTCTTAGCTGCTCCATTTCTAGCTGTTTCAATGATATTTAAAATTATTGGAACTGTAATTACCGCGATGATTGCCAAAATAACGATAATAGCTAATAACTCAATTAATGTAAAACCTTTATTGCTCTTTTTCATTTATCTATACCTACCTTTCTCTACAATAACATTGTAACTTATTTTTTTTATATTAGTCAATATAATTATAAATTATCTAATGTAAACTATACACAACACTAATATTATAATAATTACTTTTTCTAATTTTATACTAAAAAGGGGCTGTTCAATAATTAAGTGATTAATTTATGAATTAGTCTCTTTTTTTTGGTTTACACTTTGGAAGAACTTC
>CANRPB010000028.1 GCA_947632415.1 uncultured Bacilli bacterium | reverse complement strand
AAAAAAATTAAACTTTTATTTACAACTAAATCCCATACTTTCATAAGTATCCAAAAAACTTGAATAATTATCATTAACATCGATACCAATATAACTCAAATTATTATTATTAAACTCCTCAACAGTTAAAATCATATTAACACCACCATTAGACCTACTAACTCTATATTTTCCACCAACAAACTTCTTAAAAACCCGACCTTCCTTTTTCATACTTTTATAAATAGTTCTAATACTACCAGACATATCACTATATACACTAAAATTAATATTACGTCTAAAAGAAATAAGTTTATCACCCTTAAAAACAAGATAATCATTTATATTTTTAACACCATAAATCGAATTAATATCACTATAACTACAACTTAATGAAACACGACCAGAACAACCAACACAAAGAAAAATTAATAAAAACAAACACCTTTTCATCATTCCACCTACCATAATATATGAGCAAAAATCAAAAATGACTTAACACTTTACAAAATAAAATGTCAACAGCCTAAATTTTACACAAAATAATATTAACATTAAAAATTAACATGATATAATTAACATAGTAGGAGGGATTAATATGAACTATAAGAAAGAAAAAACAGACAAGATGCAGGAATTATATGAACTAAAAAAATCCTACAACGCGCCAACCCAAAAAACGTATGCCAAAATGAGTGATGCCCTGATTATAACCAACGATAGACTAAACACATTGGTATTAACATTTGGTGTAATTGTGTGCAGTATATTTATAGGAATCATAACAAAATAAAAGAATAAAAAGGGAATGTAAACTGTCAACCAAAAATTGACAGTTTTTCAAATTTCAAAAAAAAAACAATAACAATAGACTAAAACACCAGTATTTGGTAAAATTAAAGTGGTGATATAATGAAAAACTTAATACTAGTAGATGGAAATAACTTATTATTTAGAAGTTATTATGCAACCGCATACAACGGAAACTTTATGAGAAACAGTAAAAATTTTCCAACCAATGCCCTATATGGCTTTACCAATATGATAAATAAAATAATAACCGAAGAAAATCCAACCCATATCATAGTTGCCTTCGATAAAGGAAAAACATTCCGTCATGAAAAATACAAAGACTATAAAGCTGGAAGAATAGAAATGCCAGAAGAATTAAAAGTTCAATTTCCCATTGCCAAAGAATTACTAACATATATGGGTATTGTATCATACGAAATAGAAAACTACGAAGCCGATGACATAATAGGAACATTCGCCAAATTCTGTGAAGAAGACGAAAACTTTACAGGAACAATCATCAGCAGTGACAAAGACTTACTACAACTAATAAGCAACACAGTAAATATTAAACTTTTAAAATCAAAAGACTATATAAGATATAACGAAAATACATTTAAAAAAGAATACGGTATTGATCCCATCAATATAATTGACCTAAAAGCACTAATGGGAGACCAATCAGACAATATCCCAGGAGTTAAAGGAATAGGAGAAAAAACTGCCTTAAAACTTCTTCATCAATACAAAACATTAGATGGAATTTACGAAAATTTAGAAGAAATAAGCGGTTCACTATCAATAAAATTAGAAATGGAAAAAGAAAACGCCTATAAGAGTTACGATTTAGCAACCATTTATAAAAAAGTACCATTAAATATAAAAATAGAAGACCTAGAATACAAAGGACCAAATATCGAAAAACTAAATAACCTATACGAACACCTAGAATTTTATTCCTTTCTAAAAAACGAAAAAAAACTAGATCTAGACGAAATAGAATATAAAATAATAAAAGACAAAAATGAAATAAATATAAAAGAAAAAAGCGCTATATACTTAGAAGTCTTTGGAAGTAACTATCATAGTGCTGAAATACTAGGAATGGCACTATATAACCCAAATCAAGCAATATACATTCCCCAAAAGATACTAGAACAACAACCAGAATTTTTAACAACCATCGAAAAAATAACCTATGACCAAAAAAAAATATACGTAGCGCTAAAACAAAAAAATATCAAAATAGAAAAAATGACATTTGACACTATGCTTGCTGCCTACCTATTAGAATACAATGTCAAAGACGATATAGCCTACCTAGCTAATCAATATGAAACCAAAATTCCATTCAACGAAACTACATTTGGAAAAAAATATAATATAAGACCCGAAGAAGAAATCATAGCCCAAAACGCCATCAAAAAAGCCAAATTTATATACGAAATAAAAGAAGAACTAGAACAAAAACTAAAACAAGAAGAAATGTACGAACTATTCCAAAATGTCGAAATGCCACTTTCAATAATACTTGGTGAAATGGAATACGACGGAATTAATACCGATGAAAAAACACTAAAAGAAATGGGCGAAGAAATAAAAAATAGAATGGAAGAATTAAGCCAAGAAATATACGAAATAGCAGGAACATCATTTAATATACTATCCCCACCACAATTAGGAGAAATACTATTCGAGCAACTTGGTCTACCACATGGCAAAAAAGGAAAAACTGGATACTCAACAGCAATCGATGTTTTAAAAAAACTAAAAGGAAAACACCCTATAATCGAAAAAGTATTAGAATATAGACAACTAAACAAACTATATACAACATACATCGAAGGACTAACCAAAGGAATTCAAAAAGATGGTAAAATCCATACCATCTACAATCAAGCAACAACCAGAACTGGAAGACTATCATCACAAGAACCTAACCTTCAAAATATACCAGCCCGCGACGAATATGGAAAACTCATTAGAAAAGCCTTTATTCCAAGCCCAAACTCACTAATATTAAGCGGTGATTACTCACAAATAGAACTAAGAATCCTTGCCAGTATATCAAACGAAGAAACACTAATTCAAGCCTTTAAAAACAACATTGATATTCACAAAAAAACCGCAAGTGACATCTTTAAAAAAGAAGTTGATGAAATAACACCAATAGATAGAAGAATGGCCAAAGCCGTAAACTTTGGTATAATATATGGAATAAGTGGCTTCGGACTATCAGAAAATTTAAACATACCACCCAAAGAAGCCAAAACCTTCATAGAACAATATTTACAAACATATCCCGGGATAAAAAAATACATGGACGAAATAGTAAAAAGTGCCCATGAAAAAGGATATGTAAAAACCGTATTCAACCGAAAAAGATACATTCCAGAATTAAAAAACACCAATTATATGATAAGGCAAAGTGGAGAAAGAATGGCTCTTAACACCCCAATACAAGGAACAAGTGCCGACATAATTAAAATAGCCATGGTTGAAGTAGACAAAAAACTAAAAGAAAAAAACCTAAAAAGTAAAATGGTACTACAAATTCATGACGAACTCGTAATAGACACTAAAGAAGAAGAATTAGAAACAATAAAAACAATACTAACCGAAGCCATGGAAAATGTTGGAAACTTCAACGTTCCACTAAAAGTAGACATCAATATAGGAAAAAACCTATATGAAGCAAAGTAGGTGAACAATGGAAATAAAAGAAATAATGCTAAAACATGAAAACAACTTAAGTAAATACGCAACCAAAAATAAAGAAGCTGAAAGACTAAAAACAGAACCAACCGACATAAGAGGTGAATACTTTAAAGACTCAGACAAAATAATCTACTCCAAATCATATCTAAGATACATGGATAAAACCCAAGTATTCCCCAACAAAGAAAACGACCATATATCAAGAAGAATGAGCCATGTCCAAATGGTAAGCAAAATTGCTAGAACAATAGGACGAGCCCTAGGAGCAAACGAAGACTTAATAGAAGCCATCGCTCTAGGCCATGATCTAGGTCATGTACCATATGGACACTTTGGAGAAAATATCTTAAACGAAATAAGCCAAGAAAACAACGAAGGCGTATTCATGCACAACGTTCAAAGTGTTAGAAATTTAATGAACCTAGAACACAATGGACAAGGTCTAAACTTAACAATCCAAGTATTAGATGGTATCCTATGCCATAACGGAGAACTAATTTTAGACAAATACTATCCTCAAAAAAAAACCAAAGAAATATTTCTATCAGACTATAAAGCAAGCTATCAAAGCAAAGAAAATATCATTAAATTAAGACCAATGACAATTGAAGGATGTATAGTAAGAATAAGCGACGTCATAAGTTACCTTGGAAAAGACATCGAAGATGCCATCATGCTTGGCATCTTAAACAAAGAAGAAATACCTAAAAGTATCACCGAAATACTAGGAAAAAGTAACAGTAACATAATAAACACCATCGTAAATGACATCATAAAAGAAAGCATAGACAAGCCATACATCACAATGTCCCCAAAAATTAATCAAGCCATTGAACAATTAAAAACATTCAACTATACGCATATATATAACAAATCAATCACAGAAACCGAAAAAAAACAATGCAAAGAAATGTTCAAAACCATCTTTTATACCAACTTAGAATATTTAAAAAATAATCAACAAAACGAAAATATATTTAAAATATACCTAAACGATATGACAGAAGAATACAAAAAAGAAAATACCCGAGAAAGAATAGTAATTGATTACATTGCCGGAATGACTGACGACTATTTTCATAAAGAATACTCCAAAATCATTGATAAAAAAAATAAATAATGATAAAATAAAGATGTATTCATAGGATGGTGTTAATATGGAAGAAACTAAAATATATGACACAGACGAATTTGTTGATGAAAATATATCGCAAACACTAAAAGAAATAGTTCTAAACTTAGAAGAAAGAGGATATAACCCTACAAACCAAATTGTTGGATACTTAATGAGTGGAGATCCAGGCTATATATCGAACCACAAGGAATCAAGAAATAAAATTCTAAAATTTGATAGAACGAAAATATTAGAAGTTTTATTAAAAGAATTTATAAAATAAGTTGAAATACTTAGGACTAGATTTAGGAACAAGAACCCTAGGAATAGCCATAAGTGATCTAACCCACACCATTGCCACATCATATAAAACAATAAGATATGAAGAAGACAATTATGAGTATCTAATAGAAGAACTAAAAAAAATAATAACACAAGAAAACATAACAAAAATAATATTAGGACTACCCAAAAATATGAATAACACAATAGGAGAAAGCGCATTAAGATGCATAAAATTCAAAGAAATAATTGAACAAAAAACAAACATTGAAGTAATAATGCAAGACGAAAGATTAACAACCGTAGAAGCAACTAATTATATGTTAGAAGCTAATCTATCCAGAAAAAAAAGAAAACAAAAAATAGACAGTTTAGCCGCTAACATAATATTACAATCTTATTTAGATAGAAAGAAGGATTAAAATGGAAGAAAAAATGACATTCAAAATTACAAACGAAGAAGGAAAAGAAATAGAATATGAAGTATTATTTACATTCGATTCTGAAGAAACAAAAAAAAGTTACATGGTTTACACCGATAACTCAAAAGATGAAAACGGCAATATAAAAGTATACGCATCAGCATACACACCAGGAAAAGAAACAACCGAATTAGCACCAATTGAAACCGAAAAAGAATGGAAAATAATAGAAACAATTCTAAATGAACTACAAGAACAATCTAAAGGAGATAACAACGAGTAAAACCCGTTTTCTTATGAAAAGAAAATTAAATAAAAAGGGAATTATCCTAATAATGTCATTAGCGCTAATAATTTTACTAGTGCTAATAACAATTGTAGTATATTTTATTAAAATAAAAGCCGTATCAAAAGAAAATATAAAAGTAGAATTTAGAGTAGAACAAGGAGATACCTATAATAGTATCGCCAATGAACTAAAAGAAAAAGACTTAATAAGATCCCCATTAGCATACAAAATATATATAAAAACACACACCAAAGGAACACTAAAAAAAGGCACATATGAACTAAATAAAAACATGAATGTAAAAACACTAATAGAAACACTATCAAGCGACGACTACAAAGAAGACCACATCACCATTACATTCAAAGAAGGAATAAACATGCGTAACATTGCCGAAATAATAGAAGCAAACACCAATTACACCCAAGAAGACGTCTTTAACCTACTAAAAGACGAACAATACATAGACAGTCTAATAAAAAACTACTGGTTCCTAACCGACGACATAAAAAATGAACAAATATATTATCCATTAGAAGGATATCTATTCCCCAATACATATGAATTCAACAAAAACGCCACTATACAAGATATATTTAAAGTATTGCTAGATCAAATGGACATTGAACTATCAAAATACAAAGAACAAATTACCAATAGCGAGTTCACTATCCATGAACTACTTACACTAGCCTCAATCGTTGAACTCGAAGCCGGAACAAGTCACGAAAGAAACGGTGTAGCATCAGTTTTTTACAATCGAATAAATGATAACTGGACACTAGGAAGTGATGTAACAACATACTATGCAGTAGCAAAACCATTCACTCAAGACCTATTAGCATCAGAAATAGCGCAATGTAACGCCTATAACACCAGAGGAACATGCTTTACAGGCCTACCAGTAGGACCAATATCAAACCCATCAAGTGAATCAATCGAAGGCGTTATGAACCCAACCAAAACCAATTACTATTACTTTGTAGCCGATAAAAACGGCAATACATACTTTACAACAACCGCAAGCGAACATCAAAAAATAATAGAAAAATTAAAGAAGGAAGGATTATGGTACAATTACGAATAATAGAAGAATACGCCCACCAAAACAAAATCCCCATTATGCAAAAAGAAGGAATCGAATTCCTAACTAAATACATAAAAGAAAACAATATAAAAACAATACTAGAAATAGGAAGTGCTATAGGATACTCAGCCATCAAAATGGCTCTAATAGACAAAAAAATAAAAATAACAACAATTGAAAGAGACCAAAAAAGATACGAAGAAGCAATCAAAAACATAAACGATTTTAAACTAAACGAGCAAATAAAAATAATAAATGCCGATGCCCTAGACTTCAGCACTACAGACAAATATGATCTAATATTTATAGATGCAGCCAAAGCCCAATATATAAAATTTTTTGAAAAATATAAACACAACCTAAAAGACACAGGAACTATCATATCAGACAATTTAGAATTCCATGGCCTAGTAAAAAATCCCGAACTGACAACCAATCGCAATACTAAACAACTAGTAAAAAAAATTCAAAACTACATTGACTTTCTAAAACAAAATAAAGAATTCAACACCGAATTTATCAAACTAGGAGATGGCATAGGAATAAGTAAAAAGAATTTACAAAAAAATTAAATTCTTTTTTTCTTGACTAAATAAGCGAACAACTATAAAATGTATACAGGTGATTTTATGACTAAAATAATACTTATTCCATCAACCAAACAACTAGACTATGACTGCGATGCCTACCTACTTGGAATAGAAAACCTAAGTGTAAACATGCCAATCTACTACAATCTAGAAGAAATAAAAAAAATCAAAACCCAAAAAGAAATCTTCATCTCACTAAACAAAAATATGCACGCCAGTGACTTAAAACAATTAGAACAAACATTAAAAGAACTAGAAAAACTAAACATAAAAGGAATATTTTTTTATGATATAGGAGTTTTGAACATAATAAAAAGACTAAACTTAAAAATAGACCTAGTACTAGCCGAAGAACACTCCCAAACCAACTATGAAACAATAAACTATTGGTATCAAAACAAAGTAAAATATGCACAAATATCATCAGAAATAAACATAAAAGAAATAAAAAAAATCAAACAAAACACTAAAGCCCAACTCATTATTCCCATACTAGGATATCAACCAATGTTTGTATCCAAACGCCATCTCATAAAAAACTATCTTGAACACTTTAACCAACAAAACAAATCACAAATAAACTACATAAAAAAAGAACAAAAAATATATCCCATCATTGATGAAAAAGTAACAACAGTATATACAAACGCCTACCTAAACGGAATAAAAGAATACACAGAACTCAAAGAAAACAACATAGAATATGTCTTAATAAATAGTCTACTAATAAATAAAGAAGACACAAAAAAAATAATCGATAAATTTAAAAAAGTAGACAAAAAAAATAAAGAAGAATATAACAATGACATAAATAATATACTTAATAATAACATTGATACATTCTTTTTACACAAAGAAACAATATATAAGGTGAAGTAACATGAAAAAAATAGAATTATTAGCCCCAGCTGGAGACTTAGAAAGACTCAAAATCGCACTACTATACGGAGCAGATGCAGTATACATAGGTGGAACACTATTCTCACTCAGAGCCAATACTCCCAATGCCAATCTAGAAGAATTAAAAGAAGGAATAGAATTTGCCCACAAACTAAACAAAAAAGTATACGTAGCAGTAAACATTGTAATGCACAACAAAGAATTAAAACATATATTAAACTATTTAAAAGAACTAGAAAAAATAAAAGTAGACGCCATAATAGCAAGTGATCCGGCCATTATAAACATGGCCATAACCCAAACAAAATTACCCGTTCATCTGTCAACACAAGCATCAACAACAAATAAAGAAGCCGCCCAATTTTGGAAAGAAAAAGGAATCGAAAGAATAGTTTTAGCACGAGAAACCAGTAAAGAAGACATAGAAGATATCATTAATAATGTAAATATAGAACTAGAATGTTTCATTCATGGTGCCATGTGCGCATCATACAGTGGCAGATGCGTTCTATCAAATTACTTTACCAATCGAGACGCCAACCGTGGTGGCTGTAGCCAAATATGCAGATGGGACTTCCAATTATTAGACGAAAATAAAAAAGAAATAAAAGGAACAAAACCATTCTCATTCTGTACAAAAGACTTATCAATGTTAAAATATCTTCCGGAAATGATTGAGTTAGGTATAACATCATTAAAAATAGAAGGAAGAATGCGCTCACTATACTACGTAGCAACCGTAACCGATATCTACCGAAGAGCCATCGATGAATACTATGAAAACAAAAAAAACTACCAATATAACAAAAAATATGAACAAATTTTATCAAACTGCGCTAATAGAGATTCCATACCACAATTCTTCAATGGCAAATACGATTCAACATGCAGTTACTATAATGGTCGAAATGAATCATCAAACCAAGACTTCCTAGCCATAATCTTAGACTACCAAAATAATATGGCAATACTAGAACAAAGAAACTACTTTAAAATAGGAGACGAAGTCGAAATATTTGGACCAAAAAAAGACGCAATAACCCTAAAAATAACCGAAATGTACGATGAACAAGACCAAAAAATAGAAGTCGCTCGTCATCCCAAACAAATAATAAAAATACCACTAAACAAGAAAGTGGAAAAATGGGATTTAATGAGAAAAAAAGTTGACAAAGAAAGTGAAGTGTAGTATCATTTTGTAGGTCAAAAAGAATATGAGGTGAAATAGTATGACAAAAGAAACTTACTTGACTGAAAAGGGACTCGAGGACATCAAACAAGAACTTGAAGACCTAAAATTAAAAAAAAGACCAGAAGTAATCAATGCTTTAAAAGAAGCACGCGCCCTAGGAGATTTAAGTGAAAATGCAGAATACGATGCTGCAAGAAGCGAACAAGCAACAGTCGAAGCAAGAATAATAGAATTAGAATCCATGATTGAGCATGCTGTTATCATAAAAGAAGTAAAAACAGATAAAGTAGCAATTGGAAATAGCGTTAAAATAGAATACGTAGAAGACAACGAAACCGAAGAATACTCTATCGTTGGAAGTAAAGAAGCAGATCCATTTAATAATAAAATATCAAATGAATCACCAATTGCTCAAGCAATCATAGGATTAAAAGTAGGCGACATTGCCAAAGTAGCAAGCCCAAACGGCGAATATCAAGTAAAAATACTAGAAATTTTCTAGTATTTTTTTGAATCAATATCATTCTTATCAGTTATCTTAGACTTATTAATATCAAGATTCATAATTGAATCACAAATTTTTGAATAATAAAAATTAATAAGAGCATCATAACTTTCATATTTCATAGCCTCAAGCAAAGCATGCTTATAAGCATTTATCTCATAAGACTCAATATAAATAGGCGGAATATTAATCTTCTTAAGCAACAAATTTAAAATAGCCCTAAAAGTTCTTTTGTTCCCATCCTCAAAAGGTTGAACTTTAATTAACTTTGTTGTTTGAATAATACAATTATTAATATATCCAAATATATCATTATTACTCAAAGGAGCAAAAATTTCATCAGATCTAGGAATTAAACTATTAAAATATTTCCTTGCCTCCTCTGGACTTTCCACCTCGATATTAGTATCAACCAAATAAGCAGTTGATTGTCTCAACTTTCCACCATAACTTGGATTAGGACACTTTGAATATAACTTTCCATGCAAAACCAAAGAAGTAACAAATATATTAAACTTATCCTTTTTAAAATCAAAACTGTCAATATAATCATACATTTCACTTAAACCATCCTGCTCATACTGAGTATAATTATCCTCAATATGAGACTCACTAAAAATATAATTACGTTTATATTGATTTAATATAATAGCAAACTTAGGCTTTTCAACATAATTAATATACGACTCAATAATAGCCTTAGTAGTATCAATATCACTATATAAATGATTTTCACTCTTTCTCTTCTTATAACCATCAAAAATTAACTGTATATAATCCCTTGCTTCTTTATCCGTCATCCAACCACTCCTACAAGCATAAATTATACAAAAAATAAAATAAAATGTCAATTTTAGCACTCACACTTGACAAGTGCTAAAAAAAGAGTATAATTAAAAACGAGTGGAGAAACACCCACTTTTTTTAAAATAAAAAAAGGAGGAATAAGTATGAACGGACAAAATCCATACCAAGAAAACTTGGAAAATGTCTTAGAAAAATACGGAAGAGACATAATAACAGATGCTAACTCAGGCAAAATAGACCCCGTAATAGGAAGAGATGAAGAAATAAGAAGTCTAACAAGAATACTATCAAGAAAAACCAAAAACAATCCCGTTCTAATAGGAGAACCAGGAGTAGGAAAAACAGCCATAGTTGAAGGCTTAGCACTTAGAATAATAAAAGGAGACGTTCCAGATAGCCTAAAAAACAAAAAAATATGGGAATTAGATCTAGGAGCCCTAATCGCTGGCGCCAAATATCGTGGCGAATTCGAAGAAAGACTAAAAGCCGTCCTAAAAGAAATAAAAGAATCAAATGGCGAAATAATCATGTTTATTGACGAAATTCATATGATAGTAGGAGCAGGAGCAGAAGGTGCGATGGACGCAGGAAATATGCTTAAACCTATGCTTGCTAGAGGAGAAATCCATGTAATAGGAGCTACTACCCTAAATGAATATAGAAAATACATTGAAAAAGACGGAGCGCTAGAAAGAAGATTTCAAAAAATTCAAGTATCAGAACCAAATATACTAGACACCATTACCATTCTAAGAGGATTAAAAGAAAGATTTGAAGTATACCATGGTGTTAACATAAAAGATAATGCCCTAGTAGCCGCAGCAACACTATCAAATCGTTACATAACAGATAGATTTTTACCAGATAAAGCTATTGATTTGATCGATGAAGCCTGCGCCACTATCAAAGTTCAAATGAATTCTGTGCCCGTTGAACTAGACACACTAACAAGAAAAATAATGCGTCTAGAAATAGAAAAAGAAGCCATAAAAAAAGAAAAAGACGATATATCATCAAAAAGACTACTAGAATTAAAAGATAATATCGCCATACTAAAAAAACAAGAAGAAGAATTACGCCAAAAATGGGAAAAAGAAAAAAATATTAATGACCTAATAAATAGAAAAAAAGAAGAACTAGAAAATGCCAAATTTAAACTAGAACAAGCAGAAAATAAATATGACTTAGAACAAGCAGCATGCCTAAGACATGGAACAATACCAACTCTAGAACGTGAACTAGAAAATCTAAGAAAAGTAGACGAATCACAAATATTAAGCGATACAGTAGACGAAGAAAGAATAGCCGAAATAATTTCAAAATGGACTAATATTCCAGTAAAAAAATTAGTAGGAGGAGAAAAAGAAAAACTATTAAATTTAAAAAATAATATGCAAAAAAGGGTAAAAGGACAAGATAAAGCCTTAAATCTTGTAAGCGAAGCCATAATAAGAGCACGAGCAGGCATAAAAGATCCTAATAGACCAATCGGTTCATTTATATTTTTAGGCCCAACAGGAGTAGGAAAAACTGAGGTTGCCCGAACATTAGCCCAAGAACTATTTGACGATGAAAAACATATGGTAAGAATTGATATGAGTGAATATATGGAAGCATTTTCAGTATCTAGACTAGTCGGAGCGCCTCCTGGATACGTAGGATATGACGAAGGAGGTCAACTAACAGAGGCAGTAAGAAGAAATCCATATAGTATTGTCCTATTTGATGAAATAGAAAAAGCACATAAAGACGTCTTCAATATACTACTACAAATATTAGACGACGGAAGAATAACAGATTCACAAGGAAGAACAGTTGATTTCAAAAATACAATTATTATAATGACATCAAATCTTGGAAGTGAATATATTCTTGAAAATCAAAATGAAGAACTTGTTATGAACGAATTAAAACAAACATTTAGACCAGAATTTATAAATAGAATAGATGAAATAGTAATATTTAATTCATTATCAAAACAAGTTGTGTATGATATTTTACAAAAAATAATTCAAGAAATAGAAGACAGATTAAAAGATAAAAAAATATCATTACTAATAACTGATAAAGCTAAAGACTATATAATTAATAATTCATATAACGAACAATATGGAGCCCGACCAATTAAAAGATTTGTAAGCAGAAACATAGAAAATTTACTAGCTCAAAAGATAATTGAAGACCAAATAAAATACGGAAGCACGATAACTATTGATGTTGAAAATGACAAAATTTTATTAAAGTAATAACATCTTGTGTTAACACAAAACGTTAAATTTACCAAAAATTAAAAAGATAGATTAAACGTCTATCTTTTTAATATCTTCGATTGTTAGATTTGTCATTTTAGATATTTCAACAATATCTATATTAGCCTCAAGTAATTTTTTTGCAAATTCAATCTTTTCTTGTTTAAATTTGTTCTTTTCATTATCGAGTTCTAATTTTTCCTTATCTAAATTTTCCTTATTTTCTCTTAATTTTTTTTCGATTTTATTTTCTCGTTCTTTTACTATATTTTCAAGTTCTTTAACTTTAGTTTCATGTTCTCTGACTTTGCTTTCTTGTTCTTTGACTTTGTCCTTTTGTTCTTTTAATTCATATCGTTCTTCTTTTAAATTATTTTGCTCCTCTTTTAAATTATTTTGTTCTTCTTTTAAACTATTTTCTTGCTCTTTTAATTTAGTTTTTTGTTCAAGTATTTGTTTCTCTTGCTCTTCAAGTTCTCTTTCTTTGGCCTTTCTTACACTGTTCATATGTTTTTCAAGATCATATGTCATCGCCAATTCCTTGTCGTTTTGGTATTCATCCATATCCTCTTGAATTTTACTCTTAACATCAAAGTCCATATCTATTTCACCTAAACACTTTCTAAATTCCTCATCACTTTTAATATAGTGTAGTGCTCCGAGTCTTATCAAATTTTGATAATGAGGATTAAAACTTTTTATGTCACCATTATACCAAAGTGTACGGCACTTTTCAATATCAACATTGATTATTCGTATCATAGATGTTAACTTTTCACCTCTATCATTTCTTAAAAAATATTCCTCTATTGGGTCTTCCTTTTTATGTTTTGAATCAGGGTTATTCAAATTAATTTGTATTACAGGTTCTAATAGATCATAGTCATCTGCCTTATTTAATTGATTCGAAAATACATGAGTTAA
>CANRPB010000027.1 GCA_947632415.1 uncultured Bacilli bacterium | reverse complement strand
TTTTTTTGATTATTTTTATTTTTGTGTGATAATATTTAACTTTTCGTTGCGCATGGTATGTGTATGTGTTATAATTACAAGCGAAAAGGAATGAGGGTTTTGTCAAGAGTTAAGGTTCAAGTTTTGTTGAAGGAAAATGATGAGATTAAAATCAATAGGGTAATTAGTGGCATATTGTGTAATAATATCATTAAATATAATGATGGAATAGTTAATATATATGATTTTGGTGAAAATGTGTTGCGTAGAAAGGCTTTTGATTATGAGATAGTATTGGATTTTGGTAATGATAGGGGTATGTTTATGTTTCAGGGTTTGGAGATACCTTTTTCGTTAAAGTTGATTGATAGAGAGTTATTCAATAATGGTGTTTGTATAAAGTATTTAGTTTGTTTGGATGATTTTGAAAATGTGTGTTTATATAGGTTAGAGTATGAGGTGGAGTTATGAAACAAGAGATTGCTGAGATAATTAAGGGTGTATTGTGTGATTTGGGATATAATGTTGATTGTGTTAAGGTTTCTAAGTCTGATTTGTGTGATTTTCAGTGTAATGATTTGTTTAGGATTGCTAAGGAAAATCATAAAAGTCCTAGTGAAATTGGAGAATTGGTTGTTGAAAGAATTAGAAAGTTAGATTGTTTTTCTTCTTATTTTAGTGATGTTTCTTTTGCTAATCCTGGTTTTATTAATATTAAGGTTAGTGATGTTTTGATAAATAGTTATGTTAGAAAGATTTATGATGATGAGAAGCAGTTATTTGATTTGGATAAGCGTGAGACTTTTGTTTTGGATTATGGTGGCGCTAATGTGGCTAAACCTTTACATGTTGGTCATATGAGAACTGCTATTGTTGGTGAGTCTATTAAGAGAATTATAAAATATATGGGTCATGTTGTGATAAGTGATGTTCATCTTGGTGATTTTGGGCTTCAGATTGGTGAGGTTATTTATGGTGTTTTAAGGGATGGTTTGAGTTTAGAGAATATAGATATTAGTTATTTGGATAAGATTTATCCTGAGATGAATGGTATTTGTAAAGAGAATGTAGAGATAAAGGAAGAGTGCGCTAATATAACTAAGCAGTTACAGGATGGTAATTCTTATTATGTTGATATTTGGAAAAGAATTTTGGAGGTATCTAAGGAGGATATCAATAATAATTATAAGTTTTTGGGTGTTTCTTTTGATTATTGGTATGGTGAGAGTGATGCTTATAGTTATTTGGAGGAGACGGAGTCAATTTTGAGGGATTCTTCTTTGTTGAGTGTGAGTGAGAATGCTTTAGTGGTTGATGTTATTGAAGAGACTGATAAGAAGGATATACCACCGTTGTTGTTTAAGAAGAGTAATGGTGCTTATCTTTATGCTTCGACGGATTTGGCTACGATTTTGCAAAGAAAGAAGGATTTTCTTCCTGATCATATTTTGTATGTTGTTGATAATCGTCAGGAACTTCATTTTACACAGGTGTTTAGAGTGGCTGATAAGGCGGGAATATTTGATAAGAGTAAACTTGAGTTTTTAGGGTATGGAACGGTTAATGGAACTGATAATAAGCCTTATAAGACGAGAAATGGTAATTCACCTAAACTTGAGTCTTTATTTGATGATACAAGGAATATTTTTATTTCTAAGAAGGAAACTAATAAGGATATGAAAAGGTCTGATGTTGATATAATTGTTAATGCGATTCTTAAGTTTGCTGATTTGATTAATTCTAGGACTAAGGATTATGTGTTTGATTTGAATAAGTTTTCTGATGTTACTGGTAAAACTGGTCCTTATATTTTGTATACATATCTTAGAATTAATAAGATTTTAAGTTTAGAGACTAAAAATATTTGTTTAAATGATAAGATTTATAATGATTGTGATAGGGACTTGCGATTGAAGTTGATTGAGTTTTCTGATGCTGTTTTGAGTGCTTTTAATGAGAGAATGCCTCATTATATAGCTGATTATGTTTATAATTTGTGTGTTAGCGCTAATATATTTTATCAGAATAATCATATAATAAATTTACAAGATGATGATGTTAAGAAAAATTGGTTATATGTTCTTACTGTAACTAATAAAATAATTAAGCAGATGCTTGATTTGCTTGTGATTGATATTCCATCGATTATGTAAAAAGGGTATTGACACATTGTAAAAAAATGTTAAAATTAAATAGTCATTGTTTGGGAGGATTTTATGGAACTTAAAAATATGTCAAAGGAAGAAATTGAATTAATGAGTTATACTGATTTAACATATTTGTTAATAAAAGAGAATAAAAGCGCTATGAGTACGGCTTCATTGTTTAAAAGAATTTGTGAATTGTTGGGGATGGATGATCAAGATTATTCGGCTAAAATAGGTGATTATTATACTTCTTTAACGATTGATAAGAGATTTTATATGCTTGATAGTGCTGAATGGGATTTGAGTGAGAATCACAAGGTTGAGTTACATATTGATGATGATGAGTCTGAGGTTGATGAAGTTGATGAGACAGATGAGTCTGATGAAATCGATGATGAGGGTGATGATTTAACTGATGTTGATGATGATATGGATGATGTTGATGATGATTCTTTAGATTTATCGATTGTTGATGAAGATGATTTGAATGATGAAAATTAGTAATAAATATTATAGAACCTTTCTATAATGTTTTTTGTTATGAGAAATTGTGATATAATTATGTGGAAGGTGGTTAAATGAAATATTATTGTATAGGTATTAAAGGATCGGGAATGAGTACTCTTGCTAGTATATTGCACGATTTGGGTAATGAGGTAACTGGGTATGATGATTCTAGACATTATAAGTTTACTGAGGATGGTTTGAGGGAGCGTAATATTAAGATTTATTATGAGGCTCATGATATAGATAGTGATACAATTGTTACTTTTTCTAAGGCTTTTTCTAGTGATCACCCGGAGATTAAAAGAGTTAGGGATCTTGGATTAAAGATTATGGATTATAATCAAGTAGTTGGTTATGTTACTAAGCAGTTTGAAACGGTTGGTGTGTGTGGTACTCATGGTAAAACTACGACTAGTTTATTGATTAGTCATATTATAAAGAATACGTTAGGTTGTAGTTATTTTGTTGGTGATGGAACTGGTTATGCTAATAAGAGTGATAGGATTTTTGTTATTGAGAGTGATGAGTATAATAAGCATTTGCTTGCTTATCATCCTTTTATAACGGTTCTTACGAATGTTGAGTTGGATCATACTGAGTGTTATCCTGGTGGTATTGAGGAGATAAAGGATACTTTTAGAATTTTTGGTAATAAGTCTAATTTGATTGTTGCTTGTGGTGATGATTTAAATATTAGAGGTATTAGTTTTGATAAAAAAATTATTTATTATGGTTTTAATGATAATAATGATGTTATTGCTAAAGATGTTAAATTATCTAGTAATGGTAGTAGTTTTGATGTTTATATGCATGGTTCTTTTTATGGCCATTTTGAGTTGCCTTTGTTTGGAAATCATATGATTTTAAATAGTTTGGCTGCAATTGTTGTTTGTGATTATTATGGTATAAGTAAAGATGATATTATTAAGTATATGAAGACTTTTAAGGGCGCTAAGAGAAGGTTTAAGGAAAGGGTATATGATGATATTGTTGTTATAGATGATTATGCGCATCATCCAACTGAGATTAGGGTTACTTTGGAGGCTGCAAGACAGAAGTATCCTCATAAGAAGTTAATTGCTGTTTTTTTACCTAATACTTATTCTAGAACTCTTGCTTTGTTGTCTGATTTTATTGATTGTTTGAAGATTGCTGATAAGGCTTTTATAATGGATATTCATTGTGATAGGGAAAGACAAGAGGATTATCCTAATGTTTCTAGTGATGCTATTATTGCTGGTGTTCCTAATAGTGAGAAGATAAGTGTTCCTCTTGTTGGTAAATTGCTTAAGTATAGGGATTGTGTATTGTGTTTTATGAGTTGTGCTGATATATATATTATATTGGATAAGTATGAGAGTTTATTGAAGGAGCAGAAGAAGGTTTTAAATTAATATTACAGTTTTGTAATATTTTTTTAAATTTAGCACTCATATATTGACAATGCTAACATATAATAGTATACTGGTAATAGCACTCGAGTGATAGTAGTGCTAAAACTAGGGGTGAAGTAATGATTAGTGATAGACAGAAAAAATTATTGAGACTAATTATTGAGGATTATATTAAGACTGCTAGGCCAATTAGTTCAAAGTCGTTGTGTGAGATACTTGATTGTTCAAGTGCTACAATAAGGAATGAGATGAGTTTTCTAGAGGATATTGGACTTTTAGAGAAAACGCATATTTCGTCTGGTCGTGTTCCTAGTGAAAAGGGATATCGTTATTATGTTGATAATATAATGAGACCTAAGAGTATTGATGATTTTGATATTAGAGAGTTGGAGACGGTTTTTAATAGTAAGTCGTTGGTTATTGCTGATGCTATTAGCAAGAGTATGGAGATAATATCGGAGATGACTAATTATACTGCGATTGTTCTTGGTAGCACTTCAAAGGAAAATAAGGTAACGAAGGTGGAGGTTGTTCCGATTGATAGTCAGAATCTTGTGGCGATAGTTATAACTGATAAGGGACATGTTGAACATAAGAATGTCAAATTGGAGGAAAAGGTTGCGGTTGCTGAGATAAAGCAGACTGTCAATTTAATTAATAAGTTGATTGTTGGTGTTCCGATTAGTGAAGTTAGTTCTTTGCTTGAGTATGAGATTAAGCCAATTATAGGACAGTATGTAAAACAGCATGAGGTTTTGTACAATGCTTTTTATAATGCGTTTACTGATTTTAGTGACAATAGTTTTAAAATGAATGGTACTAGGAATATTTTGATGCAACCGGAGTTTAATAATACTGATAAAATAAGGGATATCATAAGTAAGTTTGAGGATAAAGATATTATTAAAAATATCAAGGAAGAGGATAATGGTATTAATATTTATATTGGTAGTGAGAATGAATTTGACGATGATTTGACGATTATTAAGACTAAGTATAAGGTAAATGGCGAGGAAGGTACGTTGGCTTTGATTGGGCCTAAGAGAATGGAATATGATCGTGCAATAGCACTTCTAAATTATATAAAACAAAATATTGATAGTAACTAGAGGGAGGATACATGGAAGAGAAAGAGAAAAAGGATATTGATTCTTCTTGTAAACAGGATGATAAGTCTTGTTGTGAATGTTCAGAAAAAGAGTGTGAATGTTCGGAAAAAGAGTGTGATGATGCTTGTGATAAGAAACATTTGGATAAGTTGAATGAAGCGTATAATATGATTAGTGAGTTAGAGGATAAGTTGTTAAGGGAAAAGGCTGAACTTGTAAATTATCGCAAGCGTAAAGAAGAAGAGACGGAGAAAATGTTAAAGTATTCAAATGAGGATTTGGCTAAGTCATTGCTTCCAATTGTCGATAATTTTGAACGTGCGATTAATATGGATGATGATAATCTAGAGGATGAGGTTTCAAAGTTTTTGGCTGGTTTTAAGATGATTTATTGTAATTTTGTTAATACTTTGGAGAAGTATGGTGTTAAGGCTATAGATGGCGCTAATAAGCCATTTGATCCAACGTATCATCAAGCGATTATGACGGAGGCTCGTGATGGTGTACCGTCTGAGATGGTATTAGAGGTATTACAGAAGGGTTATTTACTTAAGGATAAGGTTATTAGACCTGCAATGGTTAAAGTTAGTGAATAGGAAAGGTGATAAATATGAGTAAAATTATAGGTATTGATTTAGGTACAACTAATAGTTGTGTATGTGTATATGAAGGTGGAGAGGCTAAGGTTATTGCTAATGCTGAGGGTGGAAGAACGACACCAAGCGTAGTTGCTTTTAAGAATGGCGATATGTTAGTTGGTTCTAAGGCAAAGCATCAGGCTGTTATTAATCCTGAAACGATTTCTTCTATTAAGAGATTGATGGGAACTGATAAGAAGGTTAAGGCTAATGGTAAGGAGTATTCTCCTGAGGAAGTTAGTGCGATGATATTGGGTGATTTGAAGAAGACTGCTGAGGCTTATTTAGGTGAGAAGGTTACAAAGGCTGTTATAACTGTTCCTGCTTATTTTAATGATGCTCAAAGACAGGCAACTAAAAATGCTGGTAAGATTGCTGGTTTAGAGGTTGAAAGAATTATAAATGAACCTACGGCTGCTGCTCTTGCTTATGGTCTTGATAAACAGGATAAGAATGAGAAGGTTCTTGTTTATGACTTAGGTGGTGGTACATTTGATGTGTCTATTCTTGAGTTAGGTGATGGTGTATTTGAGGTATTGTCTACATCTGGTAATAATAAGTTAGGTGGAGATGATTTTGATAATAGATTAGTTGATTATATTATTGATTCAATTAAGACTCAAGAGGGTGTTGATCTTAAGGATGATAAAATGGCAATGCAACGTATTAAAGAGGCTGCTGAGCAGGCTAAGAAGGATTTAAGTAATATGACTACAACTCAGGTTTCATTACCATTTATTGCGCAGGTTGATGGAGCACCAATTAGTTTTGAGATGGATATTACTAGGGCTAAGTTTGAGGATTTAACTAGGGATTTGGTTGATTCTACATTGGAGCCTGTAAGGAAGGCTTTGAAGGATGCTTCACTTAGCAAGAGTGATATTGATAAAGTATTGTTGGTTGGTGGTTCAACTCGTATTCCAAGGGTACAGGAGATTATTAAAAATGAGCTTGGAAAGGAGCCTTCTAAGGGTGTTAATCCTGATGAGGTAGTTGCGATGGGTGCTGCTATTCAAGGTGGTGTATTGCAAGGTGAGGTAAATGATATTGTATTGTTGGATGTAACGCCTTTGTCACTTGGTATTGAGACTTTAGGTGGAGTAATGACGGTGTTGATTCCAAGAAATACTACTATTCCAACTAGTAAGTCGCAAGTGTTCTCAACGGCTGCTGATAATCAACCTGCTGTTGATATTCATGTTTTGCAGGGTGAAAGAAGTATGGCTAGTGATAATAAAACACTTGGTCGTTTCCAATTAACTAATATTCCTGCTGCTCCAAGGGGTGTGCCTCAAATTGAAGTAACTTTTGATATTGACGCTAATGGTATTGTTAATGTTAAGGCTAAGGATCTTGGTACTAATAAGGAGCAGTCAATTACAATTACTTCTTCTACTAATTTATCTGATGATGAGATTGATAAGATGGTTAAGGAGGCAGAGGCTAATCGAGCTGCTGATGAGAAGAGGAAGGAAGAGGCTGATTTGAAGAATGAGGCTGAACAATTAATTTTCCAAACTGAAAGATCTATTAAGGATCTAGGTGATAAGATTGATTCTAAGGATAAGGAAAAGGCTGAAAGTGAAATTAAAGATTTGAAGGATGCAATAGATAAAAATGATTTGGATGATATCAAGGCTAAGAAGGAGAAGTTAAGTGAGACGGCTATGGCTTTTGCTACTAAAGTTTATGAGGAGGCTAGTAAGGCTAATCAAAGTAATGGTGAGAGTGATAGTAAGAAAGATGATGGTGTTGAAGAGGCTGAGTTTGAGGAAAAATAATATGAAGGGTTCTATTTTTAGAACCCCTTATTATGAATATAGGGAGATTATATGGAAAAACAGAAAACAAGAAATGAGATAGATGAGCAGTTTAAGTGGGATTTGTCGACAATTTTTTTATCTAATGATGATTTTTATAGTGAGTTAGAGAGTGTTAAGAGTGATATTGAGTTTGTTGTTAATTATAAGGGTAATATAGTTAGTAGTGCTTCGCGTCTTTATTCATATTTGACTGAATCTGATATGCTTGAAAGACGATTGTATAAGTTATATTATTATGCGCATTTGAAGCATGATGAGGATACTACTAATACTTTGAATCAGGAATTGATGGGAAGTATTGAGAATGTTTTAAAGCGTTATTCAGAGTTGACGAGTTTTGTTGTTCCAGAGTTGCTTAGTATTGATTATGATGAGGTTAAGAAGTTTTATCTTGATGAGCCTAAGTTATTAAATTATGAGTTTAATTTGGAGTGTATTTATCGATATAAGTCGCATACTTTGGATTCTAGTGGTGAGAGGTTGTTGTCTACTTTTTCAAAGGTGTTTGAAAATCCTGAGGATAGTTATGAGGCTTTAACTGATAGTGATTTGTCTTTTGGTACAATTCAAGTTGATGGTGTTGATGTTGAGTTGACGGAGAGTAATTATTCAATATATATTAAGCATAGAGATTCTCGTGTTAGAAAAGAGGCTTTTACGAGGTTATTTACGAGGTATAGTGATTTTAAGAATACGATTACTAGTGTTTTTAAGGGTAATATTGATGTTTTGGTTGCGAGCGCTAGGGTAAGAAATTATAATAGTAGTCTTGAGGCTTCTTTGTTTGCTGATAATATTGATATTGCTGTTTATAATAATCTTATTGATACTGTTAGTGATAATATGGATAAGATTTTTAAGTATTATAATCTTAAGAAAAAGTTTTTGCACATGGATGAGATGCATATATATGATGTTTATTTGGATATGATTCCTGAGTTTGATAAGCGTTATAGTTTTTCTGAGGCTAAGAGTTTGGTTATTAGTGCTCTTAGTGTGTTGGGTGATGATTATGTTAGTAATTTGAATAAGGCTTTTGATGAGAGATGGATTGATATCTATAATAACAAGGGTAAAAGAGGCGGTGCTTATAGTAGTGGCTTTTATGATACTAATCCGTTTGTTTTACTTAATTATGAGGGAAGTTATCATGATGTTTCGACTTTAGCGCATGAGCTTGGTCATTCTATGCATACTTATTATTCTTGTAAGAATAATAGTTATAATAATTCTAGTTATAAGATTTTTGTGGCTGAGGTGGCAAGTACGGTTAATGAGTTGTTGCTTGCTAAGTATATGCTTAAGAATTCTCAGGATAAGAATGAAAAGTTGTATATTTTGAATCAGTTGATGGAACTTTATAAGGCGACTATTTATCGTCAGACTATGTTTGCTGAGTTTGAGCAGGAGATGCATAGAAGAGTTGAGAATGGTGTGGTTTTAACTTATGAGAATATATCGGATTATTATTATAAGTTGAATCAGAAGTATTTTGGTGATGTGATTGTTCTTGATGATTTGATTAAGTATGAATGGGAGCGTATACCTCATTTCTATTATAATTTTTATGTTTATAAGTATGCGATTGGTCTTTCTGTTTCGACACAAATTGTTGATGATATATTGAGTGGTAAGGATGGCGCTAAGGAGAATTATTTGAAGTTTTTGAAGTCTGGTGGTAGTGATTATCCTGCTAATGAGTTGTTGCTTGCTGGTGTCGATGTTACTAGTCCGCTTGTTATTGAGAGTGCACTTAAGATGTTTGATAGTATTATTGATGAGTTTTTGGAAATTATGTAAGGATGTGAGTGTGTGAATAAAAGAGATTATTATGAGGTACTTGGGGTAAGTAAGTCTGCTAGTGAGGCGGAGATTAAGAGTGCTTTTCGTAAGTTAGCTAAGAAGTATCATCCGGATGTTTCTAAGGAGCCGGATGCTGCTGAGAAGTTTAAGGAAGCCCAAGAGGCTTATGCTGTTTTGTCTGATGAGTCAAAGAGACGTCAATATGATCAGTATGGTCATGCTGCTTTTGATAATAATGGTGCTGGTGGTTTTGATTTTTCTGGTTTTGATTTTTCGGATATTTTCAGTGATTTGTTTGGTGATGGTGGCTTTAATTTTGGTTTTGGATCTCATGGTTCTTCTAGGGCTACTAAGGGTAGGGATAAGTTAGTTCAGGTTGATTTGACGTTTGAGGAGGCTGTTTTTGGGTGTAAAAAGATTGTTAACTTAGATGTCAATGAGGTTTGTAGTGAGTGTGATGGTAAAGGTGGTAAAGGTGAGTCTTCTTGTTCTAGGTGTCATGGTAGTGGAACTGTGACTACTGAGCAAAGGACTATGTTTGGAACTTTTATGTCGCGTTCGACTTGTCCGGAGTGTAATGGTCGTGGTAAGTCTTATAAGGAAAGATGTAGTAAGTGTCGTGGAACTGGTAAAGTAAATGTCAATAAGAATATTGAGGTTAAGATTCCTGCTGGGGTTGATACTGGTAATCAGTTGAGGCTTTCAGGTAAGGGTGAGGCTGGGTCTAATGGTGGACCTAATGGTGATGTTTATTTAGAGTTTAATGTTCAAAAGCACGAAATTTACGAAAGGGATGGAAATGACATTTATTTGGAGTTACCGATTACAATGGCTGAGGCTGCTTTAGGGTGTAAAAGGGATGTTCCTACTATTCATGGTAGTGTTAAATTAACTATTAAGGATGGTGCTCAGAGTGGTGATAAGTATCGCTTGAAGGGTAAGGGAATAGAGGATGTTCATTCTTATCGAAAGGGTGACATGTATGTTGTTATTAGTGTTGTTACACCTAAGAAGTTAACTAGGGAACAGAAGAAGTTGTTTGAGTCTTTGGCTAAGACGGATTTACAGGATGATCTTAAGTATAGGAAGATTGAGAAGTATTTGTAATGATAAAATGAGATGAGATATTCTCTCTTTTTTTATATTGAAAATGGTATTTTTTGGTTTAATTAAATATTTGTGATTTTCTTTTTTTCATAAGATATAGTGGATAAGGGGTGTTTTATGGAAAATATTTTAAGTGGTTTTAATAATGTTATTTTTAAAGTGTTGATTTTAGCGGTTTTTTTGGATACTTTTTTGGGTTCTGTTCGGGCTATTAAGTTGAGAAAGTGGAATAGTACTTTTGGTATTAATGGTGTTCTTAGGAAAATTGCTATTGTAGGGAGTTGTATTTTTTTAATTATTATTGATTCTATGTTGAGTATTGATATGTTGTTTTTTATTCCTAAGAATGTTGTTAAGGTGTTTGGAGTAAGTAATGTTGGTATATTTGATTTTTTTGGAATTTTGTATATTTTGTATGAGGTAACTAGTATTATGAAAAATATGGTTCTTTGTGGTATGCCTGTTCCGAATAAGATTAGATCTTTTATGGAGAAGTTGTTGAATGATATGACACAGGAAATTAAAGGGGGTGATAGTAATGAATAGTCCATATTATATGAGATTTAGGGTTTCACAGGAGTATAAGCATGGTGTTCATGATGGTTTGGATTTAGTTGGTGTTGATAGTAAGGATATTCATTCTACTGTTAATGGAACGGTTATTTTTGCTGGTTGGGAAAATAGTAGTAATCATAATCAAGGTTTTGGACAGTATGTGAAGATAAGGAAGGATAATAGTAATGAGGTTTATTATTTTGGTCATTTGAGTGAAATTTATGTTAGGGCTAATGATAGGGTAAGTGTGACTCAGGTTATTGGTAAGGAAGGTTCTACTGGTAATTCTACTGGTAGTCATTGTCATTATTGTTGTAGGATTGATGGTGTTAGGGGTAATGATAAGAATATTTGTACGATAAGTGGTATTCCGAATAAAATTGGTACTTATGATGATGGATATAGGGTTGGTAGTGTTGAGTATTTGAAAAATTCTAGTTATAAGGGTTCTTCGATTGTTGATGCTTTAAATGAAATTCATGTTGATAGTTCGTTTGATAATCGTAAAAGGTTGGCTATTAAGAATAATATTGTTAGTTATTCTGGTACTCCGGCTCAGAATACGAAGTTATTAAATTTATTGAAGCAGGGAATGCTTGTTAAATAGGTAATTTTTGTTACCTATTTTCTTTTAGTTGATTGACTTTTATTTTTTTAATTTGTATACTAAATATAGGTGATGAATATGGATGATATTTTAGAGGAAACTGAGTTAAAGATGGATGGCGCTATTGAGAGTATGGAGAAGAGGTTTTCTAATGTTAGGGCTGGTAGGGCTAATCCGGCTATTCTTGATGGGGTAATGGTTTCTTATTATGGTGTTTTGACGCCTCTTAAGCAGTTGGCTACTATTTCGATTCCTGAGGCAAGACAGCTTTGTATTAAGCCTTTTGATAAGTCTTGTTTGAGTTCTATTGAGAAGGGTATTTATGAGGCTAATATTGGTTTAACTCCTAATAATAATGGTGAGATAATAATTCTTAATATTCCTGTTTTGACTGAGGAGACGAGACGTGAGTATGTTAAGCAGGTTAAGTCTATTGCTGAGGAGTGTAGGATTGCGCTTAGGAATATTAGACAGGATGCGAATAATGATATTAAGAAGTTGGAGTTGCCTGAGGATGAGGTTAAGGATGGTTCTGATTCTGTTCAGGATTTGATTAATAAGTATAATAAGTTGGTTGATGATAAGTTAAGGGTTAAGGAGCAGGAGTTAATGACGGTTTAGTCATTAATTTTTTCGGATTTTAGTCGAACAAATGTTTAAAGGAGGATAAAATGGAGTATATAATAGTTGTTTTTTTGGTAATAATATTAATATTGGTTATAATTGGTTTGTTTAAGGGTGTTAATGAGTCTAATATTACTGAGAGACTTGGTAAGTTGGAGATGGGTGTTATTAAGGAATTAGGTGAGTTTAAGGGTAGTTTAAAGGATGATATTAGTAGAAATTTTAGTGAGGCTAATGATAAAATTGATTTTAGGTTGAGGCTTATAAGTGAGAAGGTTAATGAACGTTTGGACGATAATTTTGAGAGGACGAATAAGACGTTTTCGTCTGTTTTGGAGAGGTTATCTAAGATTGATGAGGCACAGAAGAAGATTGATAGTTTGTCTTTTGATATTATTTCCCTACAGAGTGTTTTGACTGATAAGAAGACTAGGGGTATTTTTGGTGAGGTTAATTTGAGTCATATTATGGCTAATGTTTTTGGTCAGAATAATGATAAGATTTATAAGTTACAGTATTCGTTTGATAATGGTGTGATTGCTGATTGTGTTTTGTTTGCGCCTGAGCCTCTTGGGATTATTGCGATTGATTCGAAGTTTCCTTTGGAGAATTATCAGATTATGGTTGATAAGGGTAGTAGTTCTAGTGTAAGATTGCAGGCTGAGAAGTTGTTTAAGATGGATGTTAAGAGGCATATTGATGCGATTAGTAGTAAGTATATAATACCTGGTGTTACTAGTGATCAGGCTATTTTGTTTTTACCTGCTGAGGCAATTTTTGCTGAAATTAATGCTTATCATACTGATTTGGTTGAGTATTCTTATAAGAAAAAGGTGTGGTTGACGAGTCCTACTACTTTGATTAGTACTTTGACGACTATTCAAATTATTATTAAGAATATGGAAAGGGATAAGTATGCTAAGGTTATACATCAAGAGTTGATGTTATTGGATAATGAGTTTAAGAGGTATAAGGAGCGTTGGGATAAGTTGTATAGAAGTATTGAAACGGTTAGTCGTGATGTGAAGGAGATTCACACTACAACTGATAAGATTACTAAGAGGTTTAATTCTATTAATCAAGTGGAAATGGATGAGATTGTTTATGAGGAGGAGTAGTTATTTAATGGTTTGTTGATTTTTTTAGACTGATGATACTGTGGTTTTTTTGTGTTGTTGTTTTTATAGCGATATACTTGTAGAAAAAAATTTAAAATACTATTGACTTTGTCCTTTTATCCATGGTATAATCATGTCGTTGATTTGGGGAATTAGCTCAGTTGGCTAGAGCACTTGCTTTGCACGCAAGGGGTCAAGGGTTCGAGTCCCTTATTCTCCACCAATATGAATTTAACCTAGGAATTTCCTAGGTTTTTTATTTTTTAGGTACTTGATTAAAAATGTTTTTTTGATATATTTTTATTTAATCTTTTCATGTAATAATATTAGATACTTGGCGTATGCAAAAAAGTACGTTATAATGTGATGATTATAGTGAGTACAATAAATATACCTAATGCTAGAACAAAATTTATCAATTAGTATCAGATGTTAATGTTGGTTTTAATCCTATTACTATTGTAAATAATATGGAAAAAAATGCTGTATTAATATCTGAAGATGAATGGAAAAATAATGAAGAAACATTATTTTTATCAAGTATTTCCGGATATGTAGAGAATATTAATAATATAAGAGAAAGTGAAAATTGGGAATCAGCAAAAAAATATGAAAGGGATGAAGAATGGTAAATTTATATACAATTAAATTTTCTAAACAAGTTGAAAAAGATAAATTGAAATTAAAAAATCTGATAAAAATCAATAGATTTGATATTTTATTAGATTTTTTTGTATTTAAAGAAGGATTTTAAAAATAAAAATTGTATCATATATTATGAAGGTATGTTTAATAAAAAATATTTGAGAATAATCTAGATATTTATAAAATGCTTATTAGTAGTATAGTTAATTTAGATCTAAATTATATAGATATGAAAATAAAAAGTACCGAACTACTTGCTTCTAATGAATATGAATATAACCAT
>CANRPB010000026.1 GCA_947632415.1 uncultured Bacilli bacterium | reverse complement strand
AATTTCTTTGTATTTTGATTCAAATAAATTTTGTTCTTCTTTTTCGGTTTCTTCTATGTTTATTTGAGGTAATTCTGATAGTGATCTAATTCCAAAGTAGTCTAAGAAGTAATTTGTTGTTGCGTATAATATTGGTCTTCCTGGTAATTCTGATCTTCCTTGTTCTTTGATTAGGTCTTTTATTAGTAGTTTTCTTATAATATGATTGCTTCCTACACCTCTTATTTGTTCTATTTGGTTTCTTGTTATAGGTTGATTATAGGCGATTATTGCTAATGTTTCAAGACTTGATTGGGTTAATAGTTCTTCTATATCTGGTACAAATTTTTTTAGGTATTCTTTATATTCTTTTTTTGTTACTAATTTTAGTATGTCGCCAAATTTTTCAATTCTTATTCCTCTATCTGCTTTTTTATATTCTTCGATAAGTTCATTTAGTGTTGCATTAACTTTTTCTTCTTCTATTTCTATTATTTCGGATATTTTTTTTGTAGTTAGACCTTCATCTCCTGCTACAAATAGTAGTCCTTCTATTAGTCCTTTGTAATTCATTATTTCACATCCTCTATGTAAATATGTTCAAAATTATTTCCTTGGTTGATTTTGATATTGTTTTTTCGTGCTAGGCTTAAGATGGCTAAGAAGGTAACGATTATATAACTTTTATTATATGATTTAATTAATTCGGTAAATTCTATTTTTGTCTTTTTTTTGATGATTTGGATAATTTCTTCGCATCTTTTGGAAACAGAGTATTCTTTTGTGGTTATTTTGGTGTTTAGTGGCTTGTTGGATTCTGCTTTTTGTAAAAAATTATTGAAGGCTTTTAGTAGGTCTTCTATTGTTAGATTTCCTTTTAGATGTGTTTCGCTTACACAGTCGTATTTTCTTAGGTCTTCTGGTTCTTTTGTAAATTCGTCTCTTCTATTTATTTCTAGGTTTTTGAAATAGGAAGTCATTTTTTTGTAATTGTCGTAGTCTAAAAGTTTGGTTATTAGTTCTTGTCTTTCTTCTTCTATTTCTTCTAAATTTGGTTTTGGTAATAAGATATTTGATTTCATTTCGATTAATTCTGCTGCCATAATTAGGTATTCACTTGCAATGTCTAAGTCTAGTTTTTCCATACAGTTGATATAATTCAAGTATTGTTTTGTAATATCTACTATGTTTATATCTACTATATTAATGTTGGATTTTTTTATTAGATGTAGTAGAAGGTCAAGTGGTCCTTCAAAGGCATCAATCATTACTTTATATTCCATAACAACACCTAGAATAAGTATATCAAATTAAGTCGTACAAGTAAATTGATTAAAAAAAAATTAGGATTAAAAATCCTAAATTTTAACTGTTGGGTGATGTCATTTTTAAGAAATCGTATATTTTACTATATACGTTATTAAAGTTATTATTGATTTCTGAAAGAAAATTTTTGAGTATTATTTTGGTGTCTGTTTCTTCTTTATCGAAGCAATCAAAGTATAAATATTTTAGTTTGTCTTCGTTTATATTATTTAGTTCGGATATTATATAGGTACTTATTTCTATTTCTTTTCTTGTTTTAAATTTATATGGGGTTATGATGTTGTTTATTTTGTAGTCGTAGTTGTTTTCTTCGAGGTTTTCGCTTATATCTATGATTTCATTTTCTTCATCTATTAATAAACTACTACGTCCAATTATAGTGCCGTTTGGGCTAAATTTTATTACTATTGCTTCTTTTGCGTCGCTTACAGCACATACATAGTTTAATTTATTGGATTTATTGTTAAAGAAGTCTGTTTTTTTATATATTTTTTCTATTAGTTTTTTATCAACTACAATATTGTTGTATTTGATATTATGTAGGAAGTTAGATTTTACTCTAATTATTGGAAGTTTTTTGACATGGAGAATGTTGTCTGATTCATTCCAGTCATAGAATTCATAATATTTATCGTTAAAGTTTACTAAGATATCGTATATATAATTCATGTTTATCTCCCTTCGGTATATATGTGGAAAAAATTATTTTTACTGCTAGTTTTAAATTTAACATATTTATGGGAATTATACGTTAAAGATGATTTTTTTAGTTTGTTTTAACACTACCTGTAATAAATTGTATGAATTTTAAAAAAAATTATTTAATATTTATCGTAAATAGTATATACTTAAATAGGTGATAATAATGGATGTTATAGAGTTGTTAAAGTATATTTTTCTTGGTTTTATTCAGGGGATAACTGAGCCTATTCCTGTTTCTTCTAGTGGTCATTTATTGATTTTTCAAAATTTAGTTAGTGATTTTGGTAGTATTGATTATGAGTTATTGGCGACTATTACAAATTTTGGAAGTCTTTGTGCGATTATTCTTATATATAGGAATAAAATATTGGAACTTATTAAGGGTTTTTTTACATATTTTAAAACTAAGGATAAAAAATATTATAATGATTACAAGTATAGTTGGCTTGTTATTATTGCGACTATTCCTGCTGGAATTATGGGATTGATTGTTAAAAAGTTGGGTTTATTTGATTTTTTGGAGACTAATGTTAGATTTGTGGGCTTAACTTTGCTTATTACTTCTATTTTTTTGTTTGTTATAAAGGATTTTAAGGGTATTAAAAGTAGCAAGGATATATCTTTTGGGGACGCTATTACAGTTGGATTGTTTCAAGTTTGTGCTTTATTGCCGGGAATAAGTAGGAGTGGCGCTACTATTGTTGGTGGTATGTTTAGACATTTAAAGCGTGATGTTGCTTTTGATTTTTCTTTTATTCTTTATATTCCAATTAGTATTGCTACTATGATTTTGGGTATTAAGGATTTAATAGGTGCTAATTTAAGTATTATTCAATATTTTTATTATTTTTTTAGTATGGTTGTGGCGTTTATATTTACTTATATTGGTACAAAATGGTTTAGAAATATTGTTAAAAATGGTAAATTAATTTATTTTGTGGTATATTGTATTGTTGTTGGTAGTTTAATAATTGTTTTCTTTTAATACTTAGAATAAAATATGTGCATAAGTGCCATTATATAAATGGTGATACTTATGCTTTTTAATTTGTGTTTAAAAATCTTTTTTGTGAGAATTATAGATGTTTCGTTGGGTACAATTAGGGCTATTATGTCGGTTAAGAATAAAAATGTTATTGCTAGTTTAATTGGTTTTTTTGAGGTAACGGTTTGGTTTTTGGTTGTTAAGGAAGCATTAAATACTGATGAAAATAGTTTGTTTGTTGTTTTTTCTTATGCTGCTGGATTTGCTACTGGTACTTATATTGGTGGGATAATATCGGCCAAGTATATTAAGGGATATATGTCAGTTCAAGTTATTACTGATAAGGAAAAGGTTTTAACTGATGTTTTGAGGAAAATGGGATACGGTGTTTCTGTAATTAATGTTAAGGGCAAGGATAAGAGTGATAAATATTTATTATTAATTCAAATAAATAATAATAATTTAGATTCGTTAAAAAAGGTTATAAATAAGTATGATGAAAAGGCATTTGTAATTATTAATGAGACAAAGTATATTCAAAATGGTTTTATTAAAAAGTAAATTTTAATGATTTAAAAAAGACATAGGTTCTCTATGTTTTTTTAATTTTTATAAGTTTTTATTTTACCCTATCCATTTATTTATTTGTGGTAGTAGCGCAATTACTACTGCTAGTATAACAAATAAAACTACTACGAATGATAATCCAGATTTATTTTTTTCATATTGATTGTCTGAGGGAATTGTTATTTTTTCTTGTTTTAATTCTTCTGGATTGTATTGACTTGTTTTTGATAGTTGTTCTTCTATTGATTGCATTTTTTGTTTATCAATATTTACATCTGATAAATTAACATTGTTATTTGGTGTATTTGTTGGGTTTGGTTGTGGATTCATGTTAGATGTAGGTGGTACCATGTTAGGTTGGGCTCTATTCATCTGATTTGGTCCTACATTTGGATTAATGTTCATATTGGGTGTGGGTGGGACCATGTTGGGTTGGGCTCCATTCATCTGATTTGGTCCTACATTTGGATTAATGTTCATATTGGGTGTGGGTGGGACCATATTAGGTTGGGCTCCATTCATCTGATTTGGTCCTACATTTGGGTTAACGTTCATATTGGGTGTTGGTGGTACCATATTAGGTTGGGCTCCATTCATTTGATTTGGGCCTATATTTGGATTAACGTTCATATTGGGTGTAGGTGGTACCATATTGGGTTGTTGGTTGTTCGTCTGGTTATTAGATTGATTATTTCCTTTTCCGTATAAATTTTCAAAAGATTCTGCTGGAGTATCCTCCACTTTTATATCATTTATATTAGGTATTCCAGCTGTATTTGCATTTGAATTGTTGTTCATTTTTATCATACCCCTTCTATTGTAAATTAATTATATCAAAATATTTCTAAAAAATAAATATATTTTTGTCATTAGTACAAAAAGTATTGATTATGAGATCAATACTTTATATAGTTCGTCACATTTGTTTTTGTTCATTGCTTTGGTTTTTTCTAATTTATATGGAATACCTAGTTGTTTATATTTTGAAACTCCTAGTTGATGATATGGTAACAATTCAATTTTTTCAATATTTTTTAATGGTTTGATGAATTCTTTTAATTTATTTATATATTCGATATTATCATTTATACCAGGAATAATTACTTGTCTAAGCCACATTTTTTTGTTTATTTTTTGACAATAGTCTAGAAATTCTAGTGATTTGTTGATGTTTGCTCCAGTTATATATTTATATAGTTCTTCTTCGGTTGCTTTGATATCAAATATAACTAGGTCAACGTATTTTAATATATCTTTATAGTTTCCTACACCTGAGGTGTCTAGACATGTGTTGATTCCCATTTTTTTACATAGTTTTAAACATTCTAGTAAAAAGTCGTGTTGATATAATGGTTCTCCTCCTGAGAATGTTACTCCTCCTGTTTCACCAAAGTAGTTACGATATTTATAAATGTGTCTTACTAATTCTTCGGCGCTTATTAATGTTTTATCATTGACAGTCCATGTTTCTGGATTATGACAGAATATGCATCTTAGTGGACATCCTTGTAAAAAGATGACGACTCTTATTCCTGGGCCATCAACAAGTCCCATTGTTTCGATTGAATCGATGTGTCCTATCATTAAAGATCTCCGTGGAAGGTTCTGCTGATAACTTCTAGTTGTTGTTCTCGGCTTAGTCTGTTAAAGTGAACTGCATAGCCTGATACACGAATTGTTAGCATGGGATATTTGTCAGGATTTTCCATTGCATCTACTAAAGTTTCGCGATTTAGGACATTGACGTTTAAGTGGTGTGCTCCTTGTTTAAAGTATCCGTCTAATATATTTATTAGGTTAACACATCTTGTGTCGTTGTCTCCTAATGCTTCTGGAATGATTGAGAATGTATTGGAGATTCCATCTTGGCAAACGTTACAGTATGGTATTTTGGCGACTGAGTTTAGTGAGGCTAGGGCTCCACTATTATCTCTTCCGTGCATTGGATTTGCACCTGGTGCGAAGGCAATGTGGGCTTTTCTTCCGTCTGGTGTCGCTCCTGTATTTTTTCCATAAACTACGTTTGATGTTATTGTCAAAATTGATAAAGTGTGTTTGGCGTTTCTATATAGTTTATGTTTTTTTAATTCATCATAAAATTTATTGATAACCATTATTGCTAAGTCGTCAACTCTGTCATCATCGTTTCCATATTTTGGAAAGTCTCCAGTTATTTTAAAGTCAATGGCTAATCCTTCTTCATTTCTAATTGGCTTTACTTGGGCATATTTGATGGCTGATAATGAATCTGCTATTACGGATAAGCCTGCTACGCCAAAGGCCATAAGTCTATCTACGTTAGTGTCGTGAAGGGCCATTTGTCCTGCTTCATAGGCATATTTATCATGCATATAGTGAATGATATTCATGGCATCAACATATGTTTTGGCGACTTTTTCTATTGTTTTATTAAAGTGAGTTATAACATCTTCGTATTCTAGATATTCTGTTTTAATTGGTTCTAGTCCTTCAACTACTAATTTGTTTGTTATTTCATCGATGCCACCGTTGATTGAGTATAAAAGGGCTTTGGCTAAATTGCAACGTGCACCAAAGAATTGCATTTGTTTTCCGACTTGCATTGCTGATACGCAACATGCTATTGCATAGTCATTGCCATAAATAGGACGCATTAGGTCATCATTTTCGTATTGTATAGCGTCAGTTTTTATTGATATTTTTGCACAGTATTTTTTGAAGTTTTCTGGCAATTTGGTTGACCATAGTATTGTCATATTTGGTTCTGGTGCTGGTCCTAGGTTGATTAATGTGTTTAGGTATCTAAAACTGTTTTTTGTTACGAATGATCTATTGTCGTCGAGCATTCCTCCTATTGATTCGGTAACCCATGTTGGATCGCCAGCAAATAATTCGTTGTATTCTGGGGTTCTTAGGTGTCTTGCTATTCTAAGTTTTATTATGAATTGTTCTATTAATTCGGTTGCTTCTTCTTCGGTTATGATATTGGCGTTGATGTCGTGTTCTATGTATATGTCTAAAAATGTTGATGTTCTACCTAAACTCATGGCAGCGCCATTGTTTTCTTTGATGGCTGCTAGATATCCAAAGTATACCCATTGGACTGCTTCTTTGGCATTTTGGGCTGGCGTGCTAATATCAAAACCGTATTTTTTTGCCATGTTTTTTATTTTTTCAAGTGCTCTTATTTGTTCACTTATTTCTTCACGGAGTTTAATGTTGTCTTCATTTATTGTTGTTATATCATCTAGATCTTTTTGTTTGCAAGTTATTAGATAATCAATACCATATAGCGCTACTCGTCTATAGTCACCTATAATTCTTCCTCTACCATAGGCATCTGGTAAACCTGTTAGTAGGTGTGCACTTCGTGCTCTTCTTATTTCTTTTGTGTAGGCATCAAAGACGCCTTGATTGTGTGTTTTTCTATATTCGTTAAAATGTTTGTCGACTTCATTATCTAGTTTGTATCCGTAGGCATCTAGTGCATTGTAGACCATTCTAATGCCACCGTAGGGATTTACCATTCTTTTTAATGGTTTGTCTGTTTGCAAGCCCACGATAACTTCATTTTCTTTGTCAATATATCCTGGCTCAAATGAGTCTATTCCTGACATGTTCTTTGTGTCGATGTCTAAAACACCTTTTTTTAGTTCTTCTTGAATTAATTTTTGGCATTTGTTCCAAATTTTGGTTGTTTTTTCTGTTGATTTTACTAAAAATGTTTCATCGCCTGTATATTCATTATAGTTATTAATTATAAAATCGCTTACATCGATTGTTTCTTTCCATTTTGTTCCTTTAAAATCATCCCATATATTCATATAATTAACCTCCTAATTTATTAATTAATTCTTCTTCGTTCCAAATTGTGATGCCTAGTTTTTCGGCTTTTTCGTATTTACTACCTGGATTTTCTCCAACAATAACTACGTCGGTATTTTTACTTACAAAGTCGGTAACGATACCACCTTTTGATTCGATTATCGCTTTTAAGTCGTTTCTTTTGTATGTTTCTAGTGTCCCTGTGAGAACGAATATTTTGTCTGAAAATTGTTCATCATATTCTTGTTTTTGGCCAAGATAATTCATGTTTACACCTATTTTTTTTAGATTATCGATAAGTTCTAGATTTTCTTCTTGTTTTAAGTATTCGGTTATGCTTTTGGCGATAACGGTACCAACGTCTTTTACTAATATTAATTCTTCATATTTGGCTTTTAATAGGTTATCGATATTTTCAAAGTTTTTGGCTAAAATGGTTGCTGTTTTACTGCCAACATATCTTATTCCTAGGGCAAACAATAGTCTTTCTAGTGAGTTTTTTTTACTTTCTTCAATGTTTTCTAATAGTCCGTTTATACTTTTTTCTCCAAAGCCTTCTAGTTCCATTAGTTCTTCTTTGTATTGTTTTAAGTTGTAGAAGTCTAAGAAGTTTCTAAGATATCCCATGTTGTAAAAGTCTTCTACAATTTGGTCTCCAAAGCCTTCTATGTTCATTGCATCTCTAGAGGCAAAATGAATGATTTTTTCTATGTGCTTGGCATCGCAGGTTGGATTTGTGCAATAATAGAATGAGTCTTTTTTTTGTAGTGGATTTTGACAAATTGGACAGATATTGGTCATTTCAAAGGGTACTTCGGTGCCTTTTCTTCTTTCTTTAATACTTTCTTCTACTCTTGGTATTACGTCTCCTGCTTTGATAATTGAGACAATGTCTCCTATTCTAATATCTTTTAGTTTGATATATTCTTCGTTATGGAGAGTTGCTTTGGAAATTACGGTTCCCATGAGTCTAACTGGTTCTAGTATAGCGTTAGGTGTTACTTGACCTGTTCTTCCTACTGTAAATTTGATGTCTTTTAGTTTTGTTAATACCTTTGTTGCTGGGAATTTGTATGCTGTTGCCCACTTGGGATATTTGGCTGTGAATCCTAATTTTTCTTGGTCAATTAAACTGTCAACTTTTATTACTAATCCATCAATCTCATATGGTAAAGTGTTTCTATTTTCTGTCCAGTATGATACGTATGATAATAAGGATTCTAGGTTTTCAACTTTGGTTATATGTTCGTTGATTGTAAATCCTAATTTTTTCATGAAGTTTAGTGCTTCACTATGGTAGTTTATTCCAAAGTCTTGGGCATTTGGTAAATGATATATAAATGTTTTTAGATTTCGACTTGCGGCTATTTTGGAGTCTAATTGTCGTATACTACCTGAGGCTGTATTTCTTGGATTAGCAAATAATTCTAAACCGTTTCTTTTTCTTTCTTCGTTGATACTATTGAAAGTATCTTTGTCCATGTATATTTCGCCTCTAACTTCAATATTGATGTCTTCTTTTAGTTTTAAGGGAACATTTTTTATGGTCATAACATTATGTGTTATATCTTCTCCTGTTACTCCATCGCCTCGTGTTGCGGCTCTTACAAATTCTCCATGTTCATAGTAAAGTGATACGGATAGACCGTCTATTTTTGGTTCTAAAACGTATGACGTATTGCCTATTTCTTTTTTTATTCTTTCATCAAAATGGACAATTTCACTTTCATTGAATACATTGCTTAGGCTAAGCATGGGAATTTTATGAACAATTTTTTTAAATTCGTCTATTACTGTCCCACCAACACGATTGGTAGGTGAGTTGTCTTTTTTTAATTCTGGATATTTTTTTTCTAATGAGATTAGTTCTTGCATGTATCGGTCGTATTCTTGATCTGTTATTGTTGGATTATCTAGAACGTAGTAATTGTAATTAGCTTCATTTAATATATCGATAATTTCTTGCATTCTTTTTTTCATAAGTTTCTCCTTTTTAACAAAATAAAATGATTAATAATAATCATTTAATTTTTACTTAGGGCATCGTAAGTTAGTTTGAAAATTACTAATCCCAAAACAAAGGCAAGTAGCCAAAAAAGGGGGTTATTTGTATTAGCGATAGTCCATTCTCTTAGTTTATCGGCATATTCTTGTAATGTATCCATTATTCCTAGTATCATGTTATCTCCTCCATATTACATCTTTATTATATCATATTTTATGTTTATTTTATATTTATTTTATAGTACATAATACTATTATTTACAGTTTCTTTATACTCTTGTGTCCTTTTAGGAGTTTTTTTATTCCATAAGGGTGTGCGAACGCTATGGTCAATATACTTCCGTCTACACTTATGATTACTCCTTCTTTAAATATATCGTGCATAATTTTTTCGCCTGGGGCGTATTCCATATTGTTGTCAATTACATTTTCTGTTTCTGTTTTGTTGATATTGTTTAAAATTTTTATATTTGATGATATTTCGTTTATATTGTCTGGTCTTATTTCATTTATAAAACGACTTGGTTTGTTGTAATTGTCTATTCCATATAGTAGTCTTTTTCCAGCATTTACAAGCCATAGTCTTTTTTTTGCTCGTGTTATGGCTACATAACATAGTCTTCTTTCTTCTTCTAAGGCGTCGTCATCGTAGAATGAGTTATTATGTGGAAAAATTCCTTCTTCCATTCCAATCAAAAATACGTTTTCAAATTCTAGGCCTTTGGCGGCATGGACTGTCATAAGTGTTACAACATCTCTATCTTCTTGATGTTCTGTTATATCTGATACAAGACTTATTTCCATTAAAAAGTCTTCTAATGATACTATCCCGTTTTTTTCTTCAAATGATTTAGTTATAGATTTAAATTCTTCTAGGTTTTCTAGTCTAATTTCTGATTCAATACTATTGTCGTCTTCTAATTCTTGTTTCAATCCTGTTTGTTCTAAAACTAAATCTACTAGTTCCGTAAGGCTATATTGATCTTTTTTGGTACGGATATTTTCTATCATGTTTTTGAAGTTTAATTCTTTTCCAGATTGGATTACATCATATATGCTTGAATTGCTTTGGTTTGCTTCTTTTGTTAGATTTTCTATTGTTTTGGTTCCTATTCCTCTTTTTGGTACGTTTATGATACGTAGTAAACTTATGTCATCGTATGTATTGTAAATTAGTTTTAAATATGCGATTAAGTCTTTTATTTCTTTTCGATTGTAAAAGTAGAAACTTCCTACTACTTTATATGGTGTACCATTTTTTAAGAGTGCTTCTTCTATAACACGTGATTGAGCGTTAGTCCTATATAAAACGGCTATTTCTTTTTTTTCTACGTTATCTTCTATTAGTTTGTTGATTTCTTCTATTACAAAGTTGGCTTCGTCTTTTTCGTTCATGGCTTTATAATAGGTTATTTTTTCTCCTATTTCATTTTCAGTCCAAAGTTTTTTGTCTTTTCTGTGTTTGTTGTGTTTGATAACGTCGTTGGCGCTATTGAGGATGGTTGCTGTTGAACGATAGTTTTGTTCTAGAAGTATGGTTTCACATTTTTTATAATCTTTTTCAAAGTTAAGTATGTTTCGATAGTTTGAGCCTCTGAATGAGTATATTGATTGTGATTCGTCACCAACAACACATATGTTTTGGTGTTTAGCGCTTAGCATTTTAATTAGAATGTATTGTGCTTCGTTTGTATCTTGATATTCGTCGACTAGTATATATTGATATAATTCTTGATATTTTTTTAAAATGTCTGGATTTTCTTTGAATAGTTTAATTGGTAGAAATAATAGATCGTCGAAGTCTAATGAGTTCGTTGTCAAGAGTTTTTTTTCGTATCTATTGTATATTTCAAATACTTTTTGTTCAAATTGATTATTGACAAATTTTTCGTATTCTATGGCGCTTATCAGTTCGTTTTTACAATTACTGATAGCGCTTTTTATAGCACGTGGATTATATTGTTTTGGATCTATGTTTAAGTCTTTCATGATTTTTTTTATGATTGTTAGTGTGTCATCGCTATCTAAAATGGTAAAGTTTTCCTTATATCCTAATAAATTATAGTGTTTAAATATTAAGTATACCCCAAATGAATGAAAGGTTGATATTCTAATTTGAAAGGCAATAGGTCCTAGAAGGTTTATAACTCTTTCTTTCATTTCTCGCGCTGCTTTGTTGGTAAATGTTATTGCTAAGATGTTTTCGGTTGGTATCCCATTTTCTATTAAGTACGCTATTTTGGTTGTTAGTACTTTTGTTTTTCCACTTCCTGCTCCTGCTATTATTAGAACAGGTCCTTCTGTTTTTATTATTGCTTCTTTTTGTTTTTCGTTATATCCTACTAAATTCATGATATCACCTGTTTTTAGTGTAATTTGTCATTAGCCTTGGCATTAATATCGAGGGAACTAAATTGATTTTTTAAATAAAGTGGATAAGCAGCGGCTCCTATCATGGCGGCGTTGTCAGTACAGTATTTTATTTCAGGAATACTAAGGTTTATGTTATTAATGCTACATATTGTTTTTAACTTTTCTCTTAAGCCTTTATTGGCTGATACTCCACCTGCTACTATTAAGTTTTTTACATCATAGTCTTTTAGTGCTTTGATTGTTTTTTTGACAATTATGCCTACGACTCTATTTTGAAAGGATGTTGCTAAATTTTCTATGTTAATTTCATTAACTTTTTGTTTTTCATTATTAACTAAATTCATGACTGCACTTTTAATACCACTAAAACTGAAATTATAGCTATTATCATCTAGGGGTATTGGTAAATTGTATGTATCTTGTCCTTTATGAGCAAGTTTATCTATTTCAGGTCCTCCTGGATAATTTAGTCCAATTACACGTGCTACTTTGTCATAACATTCTCCAATTGCATCATCTAATGTTGAACCTATTTTTTCGAATGAGTAGTCTTCTTTCATATAAATAAGTTCTGTGTGTCCTCCACTTACAACTAAAGCAATAAGAGGAAATTTTATTTTTTTTACTAAGTTATTTGCATATATGTGACCAGCTATATGATGAACAGGAATTAAAGGCTTATTGTAGATTAGCGCTAATGTTTTGGCGGCTTCTAGTCCTACTAATAATGAACCTATTAATCCAGGTCCATAGGTAACTGCAATCGCATCCATTTCTTCCATTTTCATATTGGCTTTTTTTAGTGTTTCTTCTAATACTAATGTAATATTGTTTATATGCATTCTGCTGGCAATTTCAGGTACAACT
The DNA here is from genome assembly GCA_947632415.1 of uncultured Bacilli bacterium. Taxonomy (GTDB): domain Bacteria; phylum Bacillota_I; class Bacilli_A; order RF39; family UBA660; genus UBA3631. The sequence goes on along the minus strand of CANRPB010000026.1, from coordinate 1,743 downwards.
CCGCCATAGTTTTTATGTACTGATATTTGGGTAGAAATAACTGTTGCTACTTCTTCACAACCATTTTTAATTATAGAAGCACTTGTTTCATCACAACTTGATTCAATTGCAAATATGTATATATCTTTCATTTACATCATCTCTCTAACCATTAAATAAGCGTCTTTTCCGTTATAGTAATTTTTTCTTACTGCTACTATTTTAAATTTATTTTTTTTATACAGGTTAATTGCGCTAAAGTTGTCTGTCGCAACTTCTAGTGAATAACTTGTTATGTGTTTACATCTAAACATAGTTTCCATTAATTTTGATGCAATATGCATTCGTCTAAATTTTTTTTCAACCCAAATATAATCAAGTTCTATTCTTTCGTAAATGACAGAGAAACTAATAAGTCCTACAACATTATCATTGATCAGATAAATGAAACTTTGCAAATAAGGATTTGGTTGGTTTAAGTAATCAACTTTATATTCGGTTATTTTATTTTTTATTTCATTGTAGTATTTTTCGTTATATTTTGTTATCATTCTCAATTTTCTTTTTTAAGTTTTCTTCGGCTTCTGTTTTTTTTAAATAATTTGGTGTTAGTGTATGAGCATTGACTGCATCTTTATATTCATTTTTGCAAATTATTTTTATAAAGTTAATTTCTGGTTCCATAACATTTAGATTGGCAAATTGGTCGTGACTTACTATTGTGATTTTTTTATGTTCAAAACTTGAAAGAATTTCGTCTAACAAAATATATCTATCACTAACAACCGCATTAAGTTCCTTGTCATAAATGCCTGAATATACATATCCTCTTCTAGCATCAATTAATGGTAATATATAGTCTGTGTCAATATCTAAGGTTGCTAATACTTGTAGTTCAGAGATGGGAACAATATCAATATTAAAAGACCATGCTAGAACTTTAACAAATGTCATACCAACTCTAATTCCTGTGAATGATCCAGGTCCTGTTACACAAAAAATCTTGTTAATGTCCTTATAATTAATTGAGTTTTTCTCGAATAAATCTTGTACATAAGTGATAAATTTTTTTGATAAATCTTTATCGCAGTATTCATTTACACTGGCAAGTAGTATGTTGTCCTTTACTAGTGCTAATCTTATATATGATAATGATGTATCAACAAATAAATAAATCATAAAACGGCCTCACATAATTCTTCATATTTTTTACCAACAGCATTAATTATCAAAAGTCTTTTATTTTCATCTAGAACTTGGATTTTAATATTGAGTCGTTCTTTAGGTAAAATTGACTCAATATTTTCTGACCATTCTATTATACATACACCGCCTTTTTGAAAATACTCTTCGATACCGATATCGCAACTTTCATTATCAAGTCTATAAACATCCATATGATATAAAGGCAATTCACCTTCGTATTCTTTAATGATAGTAAAGGTAGGTGATGTAATTGTTTCTGTAATACCTAATGCATTGGCAAATCCTTTTGTAAAAACAGTTTTTCCACTTCCTAATTCTCCATCTAAACATATAATCATATTAGGAAATTTTTCAGATTCAAAATTTTCGGCTAACTCAATAGTTTCCAATTGACTATGTGTTGTAACTTTATATTCCATGTTATCACCATTACAATTATATAAAAAAAAGCCTATTAAAACAATAGGCAAAATAAAAAAGCAAAAAAAAATTGGCAACTTGCTATCTTCGCTTACACTATTTTCGCCGTTAAAGAGCTTAACTTCTGTGTTCGGGATG
>CANRPB010000025.1 GCA_947632415.1 uncultured Bacilli bacterium | reverse complement strand
TATATAATAAATTATATCAAAATAAAAGGTCCCCAAAGGGGACGGATAACAAAACTTGTTTTGTTATTTTTTTATATAAGGGATTTTTAAAAATAAAATTTAGGAATGAAAATAATATTATAAATATAATTACAAATAAACTTGATTAAAAAAAGATGATTATACTATTGCATTTGAGATTTCTAATAATTTAGTTTATTTTATCCATTAAATGCTGGTTATCTCACATATGGTTTTGAATTTTAGCAGAATAATTGATAATAAAGAAGAATATAGTCAAATATTTAATTTAGATGATATCATTTTACAAAATGTAGCACCCTCATTAGGTATTCATATATTACTTTAGGAGGTAATATATGGATTACGACTATAATTTTGGAAACAATTATTATAAATACTGTGGAGATAAGGGAATAAAAAGCACAGTTTACAATATTTTAGCTCCAAGTCAATCACAAGATATGCAACCAGGAATGGAATACTTAATGAATCCGCTACCGATATTTGATAATCCTAATTATATGGGTAGTGGTAAATTAAAGGATAAAGTAGCAATTATAACAGGAGGAGATAGTGGACTTGGAAGGGCATGTAGTATAGCATTTGCTAAAGAAGGGGCTAAAGTTGTTATAGTTTATTATAATGAATATAAAGATGCTTATGATACTAAAAATTATATTGAAGCACTAGGTGGTAGTTGTCTACCAATCATGGGTGATATTACCAATCATAATTTTTGTAAACAAGTAGTAAATGAAGTATTGAATACTTATGGACACATCGATATTTTAGTTAATAATGCTGGAGTACAATATCAACAAGATGATTTAGAAAATATAACTGATGAACAATTTGATAGGACTATGAAGGTTAATATATATGGTATGTTTTATTTAACAAAGGAAGTTTTACCATATTTAAAAAGTGGTGATTCAATAATTAATTTGTCTTCTGTGACTACATTTTATGGTGATCCTCAGTTAATTGATTATGTAACTACTAAGGGTGCGATTGTTGGATTTACGCGTGCTTTGGCAAGGAACTTAGCATTAAAAAATATCAGGGTAAATGCTATTGCACCAGGATTTTTTTGGACACCGTTACAACCAGCTTGCTGGGTGGCTGAAAAAATTCCATCATTGGGTTCAAATTCAGCTATGGCTAGGGGTGCGATGCCATATGAGTTAGCGCCAACGTTTGTCTTTTTAGCTTCAGATGATTCTAGTTATGTTACTGGTCAAGTATTACATAATAATGGTGGTGAAGTAATGGGTTAAAGACTTTTGGTCTTTTTTTCTTTAATTAAAAATTGTTACATATTGTAACAATTAATTATAGATGCTTTCTGTTAAGTCTTTTACTGCTGTTAGGATATATGATATTTTATACCAAGTTTGATAATTGACTTGACCTGTTGGTGATAGTGAAAATACTTCTTGAAATGTTTTGACGGCATTTTCGGTGTTTGCATCGAAGTATCCGGTTGGATTTGTTATTTTAGGAATTCCTGGGTAACTGCCACGGATATAGTTTAGAGAGTTTTGAAGGATATATACATCTATATTACAGTCTCCTGATTTTAGTGTTGATGTGAAGGAGTAGGGATAATTTTGAGTTGTTTTAGCACTATAAATATTAATATTATTTCCATAGTAGTATCTTAGTATTTCTAGGGCATTATAGCCTTTATCGCCAAGTTCTTTTGAGCCCCACTGACTTAAGTATCCTTCTTCGTTAGTATCGTTTTTGTAGTGGGCAAGCAAGGGTTCTAGTCTAATACCACTACGGATGTAATTGGTAAATATTTCATCGACGGTTTTAGATATTGGTTCAAAAATGGTGCCGTTTCTTGTATATTTTTGATCATAGGTGGTTGTTGATGTAATTGTAAAGTCGTAGCCCCTACTACGGTACCATTCAGTATAGATACGGTTTAAAGTAAAAGAAATAATGGCTAAAACATTTGCTTTAATGGTTTCGGTTGGCCAGGTACTGTATATTTCACTACTGGCTACATTTTTGATATAGTCAGTGAATGGTACGGTATAATTGGGTGCGTTAGTGTTACTGGGTGTACCATCATGAACAACAATTGTTGATGGAATTAAAACTTCTTTTAAAACAATGGGTGCGACTTTGTTATTTTCTTCTGTATCTTCGATTATTTCAGATGGATAGTTCCCCCACAAAGTATTAGGTGGTAGATTGTCTGTTTTTTCTCCTTGTTCATTATCGATTGATGTTAAGTAGACGTCTTGAATAGATGTAACGTCATCAAATATTTGGACGCCGTTGATTCTAATTGGATTTAAACCTAGGGCTTCGACAATAATGTCATATGTTTCGTAAGGTTTTACTTTAGTTTGTTTTGATTCAGAATAACTTTTATCAACTGTATCTAAAGTTATTAATTCGGTTTTTCCATTTTCGTCGGTTTTGGTTGTAAATATTTCTTGATCATTTTTTAATATTTTTATATTGGCACTTTTGACAGGGTTGGCGATATTTTCGCCATAAACGTTAATTTTTAAATATCCTTTTGCCATATGTCACCTCAATTTATTATATTAATATCTTAAAAATTAATGAATATAATTGAAGGGGTGATAACATGTATGGAACATTGAAGTTAGGTGATACGGGAAATGATGTCAAAATATTACAAGAAAAATTAAAAATTTTAGGTTATTATAGTGCTCTGATTACGGGAAGTTTTGGCCTTTCTACTTTAGAAGGAGTTAAGGCTTTTCAAAAAGAGGTAGGGTTACCTGATACGGGTGTAGTTGATGAGCAAACTAGGGATAAGTTAATTGAGTATACAGAGTCTAATATCGCACCTATTAGTGTATATCCTACTATAAGATTAGGCACAACTGGTAGTTATGTTACTGATTTACAGACCAAATTAAAGGCTCTTTTATATTATACTGGTTCTATTAATGGTAATTTTGATTTAGAAACGGAAAATGCTGTTAAGAGATTTCAGGTTAATAATGAATTGGGTGCGGATGGTATTGTTGGAAGCAAAACTTGGAGTTTACTTAATTCTTTATATGGTAATTTGAATGATTGTGCGCTTAGTAGTGAGGAGGTTAGTGATACTTATAAGGTTGTAAGTGGTGATACTTTATATGGTATTGCAAAGCGTTTTAATACAACGGTTGATGCTCTTAAGAGTTTAAATAATTTAACGAGTGATGTATTAAGAATAGGACAGATTTTGAAAATTCCTAAAAATGGTCAGGATGAGTATATTAAGTATACTGTAAAAAGTGGTGATACACTTTATGGAATTGCTAAAAAATATAATACAACTGTTAGTGTTCTTAAAAGTTTAAATAATTTAACAAGTGATATATTGAGAATAGGGCAAATTCTTAATATTCCAATTAGTGATAATTATATTAATTATGTAGTAATGCAGGGTGATACTTTATATGGTATTGCTTTACGATATAATACTTCGGTTAATACTCTTATGAGCTTAAATAATTTAACAAGTGATTTATTAAGAATAGGGCAAGTTTTAAAAATTCCTGTTAATACATAAATTATTTATATTAGAAAAAAGGTATTGACTATAATCTATTAGAAATATTAAAAATAAATTGTTGTAAAAAAGTTTATTTGATATAATGGTTGTATTAAGAAAGAAGTGTTATAATGATTGGTCAGTATTCTTTAAAAATGTTATGTGAAAAATATTAATTAAGTGAAGATAGGTAATATGGATAGTGTAATATAAATTAACATAAAATACTGTAAAAGTTGGGAAAAACTCAACTTTTTTTGGTATAATTGATTAATAAGAACTTGTTGAAAGGAGTGCGATTTTATGAAAGTAAAATTAAGTGAAGATGAATTAGATATGATATTAATGAATAAGAGATGAATTATGAAGAAGTTTTTAAAAAATTATGATTTTGAAGATTATTTTGATTCACTTATATTATCTCGTGGAAAAAATTACTATAAAGAAAATAGAATATTAGATATTTGGTGGCAAGATGATTTAGTAACTGCTTATATTGATGGCTCTGAAATATATAGAATAGAATTAAGAGTGGATGATAAAAAATTGAATAATTTTCATTGCTCATGTCCATATTCAGAAGATGGTGAATACATGTGTAAACATATTGCTGCTGTTCTTTATTATTTAGAAGAAAATGAGATTCCTCAATTAGAAATTTCAAATAAAAAAGAAATAAAACAAGAAAAACATAAGTCTGAACTTTCCCAAATATATGATGAAATGAATTATAAGCTTAGAAAAATAAGTGATAGAAATGGTTATGTTAATTATTATAATGGAAGGTACTATGTAAATTTAATTAATAATGTATCTCATTATATAGATGATTTTATAGAAAGTGAAGAATATAATAGTGCTTTTGAATTAATCAAGTATACATATAAATTTATAAAGAATACTTTTATGGATGGATCTAATGGTGAATTTCAAGAATCATTATATTTAATTAATGAAAGTGCAAGTAAACTTTTATATAATGATGAATATTTTGATATCTTCTTAGATTATACTAAAAATATAGCATCAAATAATATTTTAGATGATTTTTCTGATGCACCATTGCATGCTTTTATTCTTTATGTTTATGATAAAGATTCTGCCATAAAAGCAGTTAAAATATTGGATGAAATTGAATTAAACACTTACGGAATATTTGTTAATCAAACTTTAGATAAAATATCATTAACTTATGATTTTATAAATAAAGATGCTGCCATAAAAATGTGTTATGAAAATATTGAACATTGTGATGTAAAAGAATTATTGATTAAGTATTTAAAGCATGATAATAAAATAGACGAAGTAATACGAATATTAAAAGAGTAAAAATCATGTAAGAAAAGATATGGCTTATGATGAATTACTAGATGTTTATGATGAATATGGTAAATTAGAAGAAAAGAAAAAAATATTACCTGAAGTTATTATAGAAACAAATAGTTTTGAAAAATATAAAGAACTAAAAGATATGTATAGTGCTTCTGAATGGAAGTCTATAAAAGAAAATATAATATCCAAAATAAAATCTAATAATAGAGATATTTTAGAAGAAATTTATATGGAAGAAAATGAAAATGATAAATTATTTGAATTATTAAAGAAAAATCCAAATATGTATGAATTAGCAAAATATCAAGATGCATTAAATGATAAATATAGTAAAGAATTATTAAATTTTTATAAACCACAAATACTTGAAGAATCAAAAAGAGTGTCAGGTAGAAAATGGTATCAAAAATTATGTTATTGTATTAGAAGAATGGAAGAACTTGATAACTCTGATGACTTTATTTTTGATATGTTAAAAGAAATGTATCCTAACTATATAAGCAAAAAAGCATTTAAAGAAGAAATAATGAATGTTTTAAGTGCTAAAAATAAACAAAGATTTTATGAATTAATAAATAGCTAGGGTTGTATAATAATTTTATAGAAGGTGGTTAATATGAAATATGAAATGAAATTACAACCTGAGTATTATAATTTTATGCTTAATGGTACTAAAAGAATTGAAATAAGACTTAATGATGAAAAAAGGAAAAAAATTAAAATTGGAGACACTATCAGATTTTTAAAGGAACCAGAATTAAATGATTTTTTTGAAGCAAAAGTGATTGGTTTATTAAGATATAATAATTTTATTGATATGTTTAAAGATTTTGACATATCGATTTTAGCAGATAGTTCAATGACCAAAAGTGAATTATTGAATGTTTTGGAACAGTTTTATTCAAAAGAAAAACAATGTAAATATGGTGTTTTAGGTATTAGAATCGAATTAATATAAAAAGGTTTTAATTAAAGTGTATATATAATGATTTTGAATGTTATAGCCTGGGTATTATATGATTTGTGTATTTTTAGGAAGTGATGATTTATGCTTAAAGAAGAAAGGGTAACCAATTATTATGTTGTATGTAATAAATTGAAGGATATTATTAGAACTGGTTGGAAAAATTGGCAAGTTAAAAGAGAAAGAATCGAAAGTGTTGCGGAACATATTTTTGGTGTTCAAATGTTAGCGCTTGCTATGAAGTCAGAGTATCAATATGATATTGATATCATGAAAGTTATATATATGATTGCTATTCACGAACTTGGTGAGGCTATCATTGGTGATTTAACGCAATTTCAAATCTCAAAAGAAGAAAAGGAAAAGATAGAACATGAGGCTATGCACACAATATTAAATGGATTATTAGATGGTCCGCAAATTGAACAATTATTTTTAGAGTTTGATGCTCATAGTACCAAAGAAGCTATGTTTGCTTATCAATGTGATAAATTAGAGTGTGATTTACAAAGTAAATTATATGATGAAGAAGGTTGTGTAGACTTAAATAAACAAGATAATGATGCATTAGAAAATGAACGAGTTCAAACCTTACTTAAAACTGGTATGAATTGGTCGACAATGTGGCTTTTATATGGACAGCAAGTTTATCCATACGACGAAAATTTTAAAGCAGTTTCTGATTACGCTATTAACCATAAAATTAGTAAAATAAAAAACAAACAATTTTAAAGTTTGTTTTTTGGTTGTTTAAAAGACAATGTCACCAGTAAATAGTTTTTTTAAATATCTTCCATATAGCGATAAGATATCAGCCTTTTCTGTATCTTCAGCCACTGTTACATCTATTTCTTTATACAATTTATCATCAACATAAACAGATAGTTTTCCAACAGTATCACCTTGTTTAACTGGTAGTTTAATATCATCTATTTTAAGAGAGTAGGTTGCATTTTTTTTATTGTCTGTTTTTTTATTTAAAATAGTTACATTTTCTTTGGGAATGATATTAATATATTCTTTTTTGGCTTTTTTAACATTAATTGTATCTAAGATGCTGTTAGTAGATAAAAATGATTCTGTTTCATATTGAGCAAAGGCATAGTCGAGCATCGCACTTACTTCACTAGTTCTTGTGGTACTATCAGGTTCACCCATGACAACGGCAATAATACGCATGTTATTTTTTTTAGCTGTAGCTGTTAAACAGTATCCAGCTTCTTTAGTATAGCCCGTTTTTAATCCATCAGCGCCACTATAGAATCGAACCAATTTATTGGTATTTACAAGCCAAAATTTTCGCTCAGTATTTTCTCTTAAATAGTCTTCGTATATAGATGTAAATTCAAATAGTTTTTCATGTTTAACTAGTTCTAGAGCAATTTTAGCCATGTCAGCAGCACTAGAGTAGTGATTAGCATCATCTAGTCCATGACAGTTTTTAAAATTAGTGTCTGTTAGACCCAATTCCTGAGCGCGTTTATTCATCATTTCTACAAATACTTGTTCTGATCCAGCAATTTTTTCTGCCATAGCAACCACTGCATCGTTACCACTAGCAACAGCAATGCCTTTAAATAGGTCATGTACACTCATTTGCTCATTGGTTTCTAAAAGAATTTGACTTCCACCCATACCAGATGCATTAGCGCTTACGGTTACCATATCGTCCCAGTTAATAACACCTTTATCAATACTTTCTAATATTAAAAGCATACTCATCATTTTTGTCATAGAAGCGGGGTGTAGTTTCTCGTGGGAGTTTTTTTCAAAGATGATTTCACCTGTACTAGCCTCTAAAAGGATAGCTGATTTTGCTGATGGGGCTAAGCTGATATCGACAGCTTTAACTGTTACTACACTTAAAAATACATAAATAATTAAAATTATACTAGTTATTTTTTTCATAATCCACCTCAATAAATAAATATGAATTATGATTCGTTTTATGAGTTTAAAAGTAGTTATTTGTCGAATTTAATATTTTTTTATAAAATCTATTTACACATCATAAAATATAATGTATAATTTTAAGTGTCGTGCAGGTGTAGTACAACGGTTAGTATATGGCCTTGCCAAGGCTAGGATGCCGGTTCGATTCCGGTCACTTGCTCCAGTGACGTTTCTGTTCGAACTTTTATAGTTTGAACTTAATATATATAATCAATCCGTTTGGGTTGATTTTTTGTTTTGCAATATATAATTTCATTATTTGTTGTTTTTAATAAAAAATTTCATTTTAGTAACTTGGTTGTAACTTTGACTATTATATAATTTATTTGTAAAAAGAAAGGAGTTTTTAATTATGGAAATTTTAAAAGTAGAAAATCTAACGAAAATATATGGTAAAGATACAACTAAAGTTGTTGCCTTAGATCACGTTTCTTTTTCAATAGAAAAAGGAGAATTTGTGGCAATAGTTGGTGCTTCTGGAAGTGGCAAATCAACACTTTTACATTTAATTGGAGGAGTTGATCGCCCAACTTCTGGTAAAGTTTATATTGATGGTAAAAATATTTATAATTTTGATGATGATAAACTTGCTATATTTAGAAGAAGACAAGTAGGACTAATTTATCAGTTTTATAATTTAATTCCCATATTAAATGTAGAAGAAAATATTACACTTCCATTATCACTTGATAACCGTGAAGTTGATAAAAATACATTGAATGATATGTTGAAATTACTAGGACTACAAAATAGAAAGAATCATCTTCCTAATGAATTATCAGGAGGGCAACAGCAAAGAACAAGTATAGGTCGTGCTTTGATTACCAATCCTACTATAGTTCTTGCAGATGAGCCAACAGGAAATTTGGATTCAAAATCAAGTGATGAAATAGTGGCATTACTTAAAAAATCTAATAAAGAATTAAATCAAACAATTATTATGATTACACATAACATGGAAATAGCCAAAGTCGCTGATAGGATAATTAAAATTGAAGATGGAAGAATTGTTGAGGAGGGATAATATGAACTTACTTAACAAGTTAACTATAAAAAATCTAAAATTAAATAAGAAAAGAACGATAGTCACTATTATTGGAATAATGTTATCTGTCGCACTGATAACAGCAGTTGCTGCAATGTATTCTAGTGGTATTAAGTCATTAATAAAATTTGAAACAAGAGAAAAAGGTAATTTTCATACAGTATTTCATGATGTTCCTTTTAGTGATATAGAGCAGTTTCAAGAAAATAGAACTATTGAAAATATCAATGTTACTAAAAATATTGGATATGCCAAAATTGATTCCAAAAATGAATATAAACCTTATGCTTATATAAAAGCATTTACAAAAGATTCACTAAATAATTTATCAGTTAAATTAGTAAAAGGAAAACTACCCGAAAATGAAAATGAGATAGTTATTCCTACACACTTGGAAACAAATGGCAGATTATTTTTAAATGTTGGTGATTCAATAACATTAAATGTTGGAAAGAGAATAACTTCTGATGGATATGAACTTAATCAATCTAATCCTTATCAACCTAGTGATATTGTGGAAAATATTGATGGTAAAAAAAATGTATTAGAAGAAAAAAGTAATGAGTCGATTGTTGAGGCGACATCAAAAACATATAAAATTGTTGGAGTTATAGAAAGGCCAGCAACTAATATAGAGTCATATTCTGCACCGGGATATACATTTATAACTTATAGTGATGAAAATAAATTAAGTGAAAATGTAGATTTGTATGTGAGATTTACAAAAAGTGGACTAAAAGATAGTTATAAGACTATTGCGAATATAATGGGTGTTGATGAGAAACTATTTAAAAAGGTAAATAATCAAGAGGGTCCATCAAATGAAGATATGCAGGAATACTTTAATCAATTAGAAAAATCAAAATATAAAAACATAGATATCAATTCATATTTAATTGCATTGGAAACTAATCCAATTTCAAATAGTGGTATAGGTGGATTAGGTATCGTTGTTGGTATAGTGATTGGAATAATCGTATTTACATCAGTATTTTGTATAAAAAATAGTTTTGATATTTCTATTACAGAAAAAATAAAGCAATATGGAATGTTAAGAAGTATTGGTGCAACTAGGAAACAAATAAAAAGGAATGTATTTTATGAAGCAACTATTCTTGGATTAATTGGTATTCCATTGGGTATTCTATTAGGATTTGTAGCGTCTTATATACTAATAATTATAAGCAATTATTATATGTCAGGTTCATTTGCAACGGGATTAAAATTGGAGTTTGCTATGTCTTGGTTGGCAATTCTTGTAGCAATTATACTGGGAATTGTGACTATTTATTTTTCAGCATTTAGAAGTGCCAAAAGGGCTTCAAAGGTATCTCCAATGGAGTTAATTAGAAATAGTGCTAATATCAAGATTAATGCAAAAAAAGTTAAATCTCCCAAAATAATTAAGAAAATATTTGGTATGGGTGGAGAACTATCCTTTAAAAATTTAAAAAGAAATAAGAAAAAATATAGAACAACAGTTATATCATTAGTAGTTTCAGTATTTGTATTTATTGCTTTATCAGGTTTTATGGGATTAGCATTTCAACAATTAGATCACGAATTGGAAATATTAGACTATAATCTTTCATTACATGCGCGTAATTTAAATGAAGAGTCTTACAACAAATTTATAGAATCAACAAAATTAGAAAATATAGATGATTATACTATATTTAGGAATAGTGAAATATCATTTATGGGTAACCATTATAATAAGGAATATGTTGACTTTTTAAAATTAAAGTTAGATACTAATGAACCAACATATATGCCTATTATTTCTATTGGTAAAGAACAATATGATAAGTATATCAAATCTTTAGGTTTAAATTATGATGATATAAAAGATAAGGCAATAATTGTAGATAAGGAATATTATACTGTTTATGATGAAAACAATAAAAAAACAACAAAATATATGCAAAAATTTAACTTTAGTAAAGGTGATATAATAGATGCTCTCATTAGTAATACAAATGAAAAATTAAAATTAGAAGTTGGGGCTGTTACTGATATTAAGCCGTTTGGGTTAAAAGATATGAGTACAGGATATATTATAATTAGTGATGAAATGTTTAATAATATATTTGAATCAAAGATTATTGAAATATATTATAAATCAAGTAATGCTAATAAGTTACAAAATGATATTGATGATTATTTAAAAGGCGAAGATTATAGTATAAATAATACGGATGAAAATGTTAGAATTATGAGTAATTTGTTTACTTTGATAGGAATATTTTTATTTGGTTTTATTATTGTAATTTCACTTATTGGTATTACCAATATATTTAATACAATAACTACAAATATGGAATTAAGGCGAGGGGAATTTGCTATGTTAAAGTCTGTTGGTATGACTAATCACGAATTTAATAGAATGATTAGATTAGAAACATTATTTATGGGGGTTAAAGCATTATTCTTTGGGGTTCCTATTGGTATAGGACTATCTTATGTTATTTATCACTTTTTATCAGAGGAATCAGGTTTGCCATATAAACTTCCAATTTTAGCAATAATAATTTCTATTGCAGTTGTATTTATACTTATTTCACTTATTATGAAGTATTCAATGAGTAAGATTAACAGACAAAATACTATTGAAACAATTAGAAATGAAAATATTTAACACGAAAGGGGAAAGCCCTTTTTTGTGGTATAATATGTTAGAAAGGAGCTTTTCTATGAATATTTTATTAGTAGAGGATAATGAAACTATAATTAAGGGTCTTGCATATTCTTTTGAAAAGAATAAATATAGTCTTGTATATAAAACTAATATAAAAGAGACAAAAGAATATATATCAAGTAATTCAAATATTGATTTAATCATATTAGATATTTCTTTGCCAGATGGTAATGGCTTTGATTTGTTTCAAAATAATATTAAAGAACTAAATATTCCAACAATATTTTTAACTGCACGGGATGAAGAAGATGATATTGTAAAGGGATTAAATATTGGTGCTGAAGACTATATCACAAAACCTTTTAGTACGAAAGAACTATTAGCGCGAGTAAATAGGATTTTATTACGCTTTAAAAAGAAAAATATTATTAGAGTAAAAGATATTGTATTTGATACTGATAAATTAGAACTATATAAAAATGAAAAGCAAATAGAATTTACGGCATTGGAATTAAAATTAGTTAATTTATTGTTTGTAAATCTTAATAAAATAGTAAGTAGAAATACATTGTTGGACAAAATATGGGAGTGGACAGGTAATGATGTTGATGACCATACTATAACTGTTTATTTTAAAAGAATAAGAGAAAAATTGGGAACGGATATTATAACTACTGTTAAAGGTATGGGATATAGAATAGATGAAGAATAAGATTAAATTAAAAAGGTATCTAATAAAAACAATGATAGTTTCACTATGTTTATTATTTTTATTTCTAATAATAAATGTATATGAGTATCATACTTATACAAAAAATTTCAATAATAAAATTGGTGCAATAGTAAGCATACTACTAAAAGAATATCCAGCTATTAATGAAAACCAGATTATAAAAATACTAAATAATGATGAAAATAATGCAACTGAATTATTAGAAAAATATGGTATTGATATGGATAATAATTCTATTATAAAAAGCAATGATAAGGAGTATCATAAGTTTTTGATTATCAATATTTCATCAATGTTATTAACAATCATTCTTTTGGTTTTAATATTTTTAAATTATAACAAAGATAAGGATAATGATATTAAGAATATTACTAAGTGTATTGAGGAAATAAATAAAAAGAATTATGAACTTAATATAGATTCTATGTCAGAAGATGAGCTTTCGATATTAAAAAATGAGATATATAAGACAACAGTAATGTTAAAAGAAGCAGCGGATAATTCCAATATGGATAAAATAAATTTAAAAAAATCTTTAGAGGATATATCGCATCAATTAAAAACACCATTAACAAGTATTTTAGTAATGTTAGATAATTTAATTGATGATCCTGATATGGATAAAGAGATAAGGGAAGATTTTATAAGAGACATAAAAAGAAATATAACGAATATTAATTTTTTAGTACAATCGATTTTAAAGTTATCAAAATTTGATGCGAATACAATTAAGTTTATAAAAGAGAAGAAATTATTAAAAGATATTATAAATGAAGCAATAAAAAATGTATCAACTTTATGTGATTTGAAAAATATCGAGTTAAATATAAAAGGGGATAATAATGCTAAAATTACTTGTGATTTTATGTGGCAAGTTGAAGCAATAACAAATATTATTAAAAATTGTGTAGAGCATTCTTCAATAAACAGTAAAATAGATATTTTCTATGAACAAAATAATGCTTATTCTGTGATTACAATTAAAGATTATGGTGATGGTATTGATGAAAATGATATATCACATATATTTGAAAGATTTTATAAGGGGAAAAATTCTTCTTTAGATAGTATAGGGATTGGATTAGCTTTGTCTAAAACAATTATAGAAAATGATAATGGTGTAGTGGGTGTAGAATCAGATGAAACAGGCACAAAATTTATAATTAAATATTTTAGTTTATAGATAGATTGAAATTAATTGATGAAAAAATTATTTTCATTAACAATTTAATTATGGAGGTTTATTATGTTGGTATATCGCTTATGTAATAGTGTTGAAATAGCTAATATTTTAAGTGCAAAAAATTTTTCTCAAGTTGGTAATTATTTTTCTAAGAATGAAAAGTTAAATACTAATTCATATAATGAAAATGTTAAGTATTTACATTTTTTTAAATTTAAAAGTGATTTATTATATTTGGCGCTTAACACTAATAATTATATTTGTACATATGATATTCCATGTTATATATTAGAACTTAATAAGGGAACAGGATTTTATTTGGATGTTTATGATTTTAAAGATATGAAAACTATTGATGAATTTGCTATTCCTATTAATCAATTGCATTTTTCTAATTTATTAATGGTTGAAAAAATAATTAATTATATGGATATTGATGATTTTTTATATAATTTTGATGATAATGTTGAGGTAATTTATAGTAATAATAATATTTTAAAATATTTAATGTCAAAGGATAATATAGATGATGTAATAAGGTTATATACTATATTAATGACAGATGATATTGTTTTACAAATAAATGATAATTTGGAAGAGTTATGCCAAATAATTCCTGAATTAAAAAATATGATTGGGTTTGAACATAAGCATCCTCATCATAATTTAGATGTTTGGCAACATACGCTTTATGCTTTAAGTTTATCAGTACAGGATTTTGATATTCGCTTAGCCTTACTACTTCATGATATTGGGAAACCATTTTCTTATTTGAAGCAAGAGGGAATTAGGCATTTTCCTAATCATCCGGAGGTTTCTTTTAAAATAGCTAAAAGTATTTTAAAAAGACTTGGATTTAATGATACATATATAGAAAAGATAGGTTATTTAATTAAGTATCATGATAAAAAAATTTCTTTGGATGAAATAAATAATAACCTTAATTTGGTTTATTCTCGGTATTTAGTTCAAGAGTGTGATGCTTTATCTCATAATCCAAAAATGCTAAGTAAAAGAAGAGAATATTT
>CANRPB010000024.1 GCA_947632415.1 uncultured Bacilli bacterium | reverse complement strand
ACACACTCAACATGATGCGTATTAGGAAACATATCAACCAAACTAATCTCCCTAATACTATAAAATTCCTTTAAAATATTTAAATCCCTTGCTAAAGTAACAGGATCACAAGAAACATAAACAATTTTACTAGGTCTTAAACCAATTACTTCATTAATTGCCAAACCATCTAAACCACTTCTAGGCGGATCAACAACAATAACATCAGGCTTATAATTGAGTTCTCTCAAAACCCTACCACTATCACCACAAATAAATCTAACATTATCAATATTATTCAACTTTCTATTAACATTAGCGTCATGTATCGCCGAACTATTTAACTCAACACCTATTACCTCTTTACAAACATCAGCCAAAAACAAACCAATAGTACCAGTTCCACAATATAAATCCAACAATTTACAAGCACTTCCCACATAATTTTTAACAATACTATAAAGTTGAAAAGCCATACTAGTATTTACCTGAAAAAAAGAACCCGGCGAAATAACAAACCTTAAATCACCAATTTTATCAATAATAAATTCCTCACCAAAAATAAGCCGATAACCCTTATCATTAACATAAATACTAGAAACATCATCCTTAAGCCTTTCAATAAACATACTTTCATTAATTTTAGCCACAATATTTAATATAACCATAACCTTTTTATTATCATAACTACTTCTAATAACAACAGAATCAATATTACTCAAATCCATCTTTGATAAAATAGACAAAATACCATTAATCTCTAAAGAACTAATCAAACAATTATTAACACCTATAAGATCATAAGTTTTTTCCTTATAAAAACCAATTTTTTCCTTAACATGAAAAGTCGTTTTATTACGATAACCAAACTGATCACCATAAATAATATCATTAACAACAATATCATCCTTTACAAACTTCCTAACTATATCCAAAACCTTATTAAACTTAAAATCATGTTGATAACCATAAGACATATGCATAATATCACAACCACCACAAAGACCATAATAAGGGCACTCTGGCACAACACGACTATCACTCTTCACAATATAACGAGAAACACTAGCCAAACAAAACTTTCTATTAACCTTATCAATACAAATACTAACCCTTTCACTAGGCAAAGCATTATCCACAAAAACAACCTTACCATCAACCAAACATATTCCCTTCCCTTGATGATTCAATCTGTCAATTATAACCTCATTCATAACAACACCCAAAATAATAATACATAATTTTACTAAATTTGTAAATAATAACCATAGTTTAAGGTGATGATATGAAAGAAATAGAAAAAAACATTGAAAAATTAATTCAAAACATAAAAAACGATAACAACAACAGTTGTGACATCAGCACAAGAATAATAAAAATAAAAAACAAAAAAATAGGATACATCTTTCTAGAAAGCGTGAGCAGTGATGACAAAATAAGCGATTTTCTAGTAAAAAGTCTAAGCAAAGACCTCGAAAAAACAAACCTATTCAACAACATCTTCAAAGAACTACAAAATACCATTTTCAACAGTAAACTAAAAATAATTGAAAACTATAACGAAATATTCTTCTATCTATCATCAGGATTCACAGCCATACTAATAGAAGGATGCGATAAAATAATAGTCGTCGAAACTAAAGCGCAACTAGATAGAAGCATCCAAGAATCATCAAGCGAAGCCATCATCAGAGGACCAAAAGACAGTTTTACCGAAAACTACATGACCAACATCGGCTTAATAAGAAAAAGAATCAAAGACAAAAACCTTCTCTTTGAAGAAATAAAAATAGGAAGAAGAACCAAAACCAAAGTCGCAATTAGCTACTTAAAAGACGTCGTCAAGGAAGACAAAATAAAAAAAATAAAAGACAAACTAAACAAACTAGACATCGACGGCCTAATCGACAGTGGACCACTAAGAGACTATCTCTCTGGAAAAGAAAAATGCGTCTTCCCCAAAATGATAAGCACCGAAAGACCAGACTTATGCATACAATCACTACTAAACGGCAAAATAGTCATAATCGTTGAAAACTCACCATACGCCCTAATAATACCAGCACTACTAATCGACATATTCCATGTCTCAGAAGACAATTACCAAGAACCATGCAACATAACCATAACAAGAATACTAAAATTCATCGGCTTCCTATTAACACTACTCACACCAGCCATTTACATAGCCGTAACCACCTACAACTTCCAAGTTATACCAGACAACCTACTAACATCAATCGCTGTCCAAAGACAAGGCGTCCCATTCCCAACAGCAGTCGAAATAGTTACCATGCTAATAACATTTGAAATACTAAGAGAAAGCGACATCAGACTACCCAACCAAATGGGAGCAGCCGTAAGTATAGTCGGTGCCCTAGTTCTAGGAGAAGCCGCAGTATCAGCAGGAATCGTCTCACCAATCGTCGTCATCGTCGTAGCCCTAACATCCGTAAGCGGACTACTATTTACTGACATAGACGTCATAAACGCAATCAGAATATGGCGCTTTATCTTCATCATAGCCGCTTCCATTCTAGGATTAATAGGACTAGTAATTGCCGCAATCATGTTCATAGCTAAACTTGCAAGCCTCGATTGCCTAGGAACACCATACCTAGCCACCATTTCACCATTCAATATGGATGCCCAAAAAGACGGAATACTAAAATTTGCCAAGACCAACATCAAAAAAAGACCATTCTACCTAAACACAAAAGACAATATAAAGGTTGGTGAACAAAAATGAAAAAAATAATACTTATAATATCCACACTTCTATTAACAGGATGCTGGAACTACTACGAACTAAATAACCTTGCTATATGTACAGGCATCGCCATCGATAAATACGAAGACAAATACGAAGTCACATACCTAATATCCAACGCAAAAAAAACCGAAGTCAGTGCCAAAGAAGGAGAAGCAGGAACCACAACCTACACCGGAATCGGCGAAACAATGCAAGAAGCCATCAACGACCTAACCCTAAAAATGCCATTTGAACCATACAACGGACACCTAGTTGTCACCGTCATATCCGAAGAAGTAGCCAAAGACGGCGTCAACCCCATTCTTGACCTTCTAGCACGAGACACTGAATCAAGAGACTTTTTCTACGTACTACTAAGTAAAAACGCCAAAGCCAAAGAAATACTACAAATAATCTCACCACTAGAATCATTCCCATCACAAACACTAGCATCAGACATCGAAACATCAAGTTCAAAAACATCACTAATATATAAAATTACATACAACGACTTCCTATTTAACCTCCTAGAAGACGGAAAAAATCCAATATTAAACGGAGTCACAATTCTAGGAAACGAAGACAAAGGAACAGACGAAAAATCACTATCATCAACCATACCATCAGCCACAATCAAAATTGACACAATCGGCATATTTAAAGGAGATACATTCATAGGATGGAGTGACCAAGACGAAGGAAGAGGAATAAACCTATTAACCAATAACGTTGAAAACTACTATGTTAAAACAAGCTGTGAAAAAGAATACATAATGAGTTACATCAAAAATATCAAAACCAAAACCAAAATAGATGTTGACCAAAGAAAAGTAGACGTAAACATAACAGGAGAAGCAACCCTACTAGAAGTTAACTGTGACATCAACTTAAAAGATCCAAAAGTCATCGAAAACATCGAAATAGATATTGACAACAAACTAAAAGAAACAATCAACAAAGCAACCAACCTCGTACAACAAAAATATAACAGTGATGTACTAGGATATGGAATGCAAATCCACAAGAAAAACCCTAAAAAATGGAAAGAAATAAAAGATAACTGGGACACCATTTTTAAAGAACTAAAAATCAACAGTGATATAGACATAACAATAAAAACCAAAGGAGCACTAGTAACAACCGTACAAGGAGAAGAAAAATGAAAGAAAAAATATCAACAATCCAAATATGTTCCATCGCCTACTTTATTCTACTATCAAATAACCTTGGAATCATAACATACAACCTACTTCAATATACCAGACAAGATAGTTTAATAAGTCTAATAATCGGCTTCATATTAGGATTTATACCACTACTTATATACATAAAAATAATGAACTATCGACCAGACCTAACCTTCTTTCAAAAAATAGAAACCATATTACCAAAAAAAATAGCCAACATAATCAACCTCATTATTAGTGGAACCATTCTATACATAATATCAGTATTCTTCTACAACATGACCGACTTTATATCTTCACAATATCTATCAAGAACACCATCAATGATCATATCAATCGTATTCATACCACCAATAATATACCTACTCACAAAAGGACTAACCGTCATTGGAAGAACAACATTTGTCCTATTAATCATAAGCCTAACCCTACTAACACTAACAATACTAGGCCTATTCTCACAAATTGAACTACAAAACATACTACCAATACTAGAAAATGGAATAAAAGGACCATTCAAACATGCCCTAGTATACATCTGTTACAATATAGTTCCATTAATTCTAATAACATCAATCCCTCTCAATAACATTACCGACAAAGAAAAATTCAACAAACGAATTATCATCACCTACATATTTGCAAGCATGGTCATGTTTACAGTCTTCTTTTTAATTTTAACCATACTAGGCGTCAACATTGCAACACTATACCAATTCCCAGAATATGACCTATTAAAAAAAATATCACTAGTAGGATTCATACAAAGAACCGAAAGCACCGTATCACTAAGATGGATATTCTATATCCTAATCATAGTAGTAATGGGCATCTACTACGTAACAGAATACATCAAACACACCTTCAAAATAAAAAACCAACAAACCAACAAAATAATCATATCCGCCATCACCATTTTAATCATCATATCAGCAAACTTCCTATTCAAAAACAGTGTTGTTGCCAATATCTTTATCGATAACAAACTATCAATAATAATAGGAATAACACTATTCATATTACCACTCCTACTCTCGCTAAAATTAAAAAGAACAAAATAATGTTCTTTTTTATATTAACTTAAAAATAATAAAACCAATCACACCAACAACAATAACAAACAACAAACAAAATAGAACCTTAATCATTCTATTATTACTATCAATAGAATCCTGCAAATCCTTTAACTGTTCAAAATCATCGTCCTTAAAATTTAAACTAGAAGTATAAAAAGACCTATCCAAATCATCATCAGAATTAGGCTCATACTTACTCTTAGCCTCCTGAACCTCCTTCAACAAACCATTTATATTACTCTTATCAACAAGCGTATTACCATTAGACTTCAAATCAAGCATATCAAGCGATAACTCATTATCATCAAGATCCTTCAAAACACTAGTATTAACCAAAGTCTTTTCAAGTTCCAACTCATCCTCTTTACTCATCTTATCCTTAATATTAATATTCTTTAAAATATTATACTGTGTATTACGCAAACTCCTACTCTTTTCATCATCAACATGCTCATCCTTAGCCTTAACAAGAACATCCCTAATATCATAACTTCTCTCCTCCTCAACTGGTTTACTATAAACCTTAGGAGTAACCTTCTTAACAGGAACATTCCTCTTCTTAGCCTCTTCCCTTTCCTTCAATAACTCACGGATTTGCGCCAAATTAATCTCATTCGTCTTATCCATAGTAGCAACGCCTTCAATATTAGAATACTCAACATTTTCATACATATCCCTATAAAGATTCTCATTTTTTACACTACGCCTTTTAACATCAGAATCATTACTATGATATCTCTCCATCCTACTAGACATAAAATCACCTACCATAATAATACCATAAAACAACTAATTTTTAAATGATTATTGCAAAATAAAATAAAATTATTTATAATGTAAACGGAGGTTTAATTATGAAAAAAATAAAAGTAAATGAAAACTGTATAGGATGTGGAGCATGCACAGCCATCGCACCAGACTTTTTTGAATTTGGTGACGAAGGATACGCACAACCAAAAGAAAAAGAAGTAGAAGAAATCACCGAAGACATAAAAGAAGCTCAAGAAGGATGCCCAACCAGCGCTATTGAAATAGACTAAAAAAATAGGAAATAAGAGATTGATTACACGTCAATCTCTTATTATTTTACTAAACTATACAACTGCTTAACTTCTTTAACAGTTAAATATCGATACTCTCCACTCTTCAAATTATCAACACTCAAAAAAGCAAATTTTTCACGCTTAAGTTTAATAACCTTATATCCAACCGCTTCAAACATCTTCTTAACCTGATGATTCCTTCCCTCATGAATAATAATCTCCACAATAGAAGTATCAGTTTTCTTATCATACTTTTTCAAACGTACCTTAGACCTAGAAGTTCTAACACCATCAATAATTACACCCTTCTCAACCTTTAAAAGACTATCCTTATTGAAAAAACCATTCACCTTAGCAACATAAACCTTATCAACATTACAACGAGGATGAATAAGCAAATTAGTAAGATCACCATCATTAGTCAAAAGCAAAGCACCAGTAGTATCATAATCAAGCCTTCCAACAGGATACAATCGCCTATCAGTATCAATTAAATCTAAAACAGTTTTACGATTCTTATCATCCTTAGTCGTAGTAACAACACCTCTAGGCTTATTAAGTAAAATATACTCTTTATCCTCACGAGACAAAATCTTATTATCAATCATAATCTCATCACTACTACTCACTTTAAAACCTAAAACAGAAACAACCTGACCATTCACCTTAACCTTAGAATTAACAATTAACTCCTCAGCCTTTCTCCTAGAACAATAACCACTATTAGCAATAACCTTCTGTAATCTTTCCATAATCTACTTTATTTCACCTGTGACATCATCAACAACTAAATCTTTATTAGTTGCCTTATCATCAGAATTACTAGGAAAATAATAATCTCTAACCTTTTTAGAAACTTCCATTCTTAACTTTTCATCTTTTTTAAACAAATCCTTTACATTCTCACGACCCTGACCAATCTTATTACCATTATAAGAATACCAAGCACCACTCTTATCAATAATACCAGCATCAGCAGCCAAATCAACTAACTCACCATTAGCAGAAATACCCTCACCATACATAATATCAACAGTACAAGACTTAAAAGGTGGAGCCATCTTATTCTTAACAACCTTAATATTTGTCTTATTACCAATAATATCCGTTCCTAATTTAATCTGTTCAGATCTTCTAATCTCCAATCTAATTGAAGAATAAAACTTCAAAGCCCTTCCACCAGGAGTAACCTCAGGATTACCAAACATAACACCAACTTTCTCCCTTAACTGATTAATAAATATAGCAACAGTATTAGTCTTATTAATAATACCAGACAACTTTCGCAAAGCCTGACTCATAAGTCTAGCCTGTAAACCAACATGAGAATCTCCCATCTCACCCTCAATTTCAGCCTGTGGAACTAAAGCAGCAACAGAATCAATTACAACAATTCCAATCGCACCACTTCTAACTAAAGCCTCACAAATCTCCAAAGCCTGTTCACCATTATCAGGTTGAGATAACAACAACTCATCAATATTAACACCAAGACGTGCCGCATACTGTGGATCCAAAGAATGCTCAGCATCAATAAAAGCTGCCCTTCCACCCTGCTTCTGTATTTCAGCAATCGCATGCAAAGCAAAAGTCGTTTTACCACTAGACTCAGGACCATATATTTCAACAATTCTTCCCTTAGGATAACCACCTATACCAAGCGCTACATCCAAAGAAATAGAACCACTTGGTACAACATCAATCTCACGATGTTCATGACTACCAAGCCTCATAACCGCACCCTTTCCAAACTGTTTCTCAATATCCATTAATACCTGATCCAACGTCTTATCACTTGAAGTTTTAACCATTAAAATTCCTCCTAACTAAGTACAAACACATTTTACAATAAAAAA
The DNA here is from genome assembly GCA_947632415.1 of uncultured Bacilli bacterium. Taxonomy (GTDB): domain Bacteria; phylum Bacillota_I; class Bacilli_A; order RF39; family UBA660; genus UBA3631. The sequence continues at coordinate 7,003 of CANRPB010000024.1, read as the reverse complement.
AAAACAATGTCAATACTTTTTACGAACAAGTGTTTGTTAATTTCTGTAAAAAAAAACATGCAAATATTAAAAATCTGCTAAACAAATTATCAAAAACTGTAAAAAAAATAACCCAAAAATTAAAAAAAGAAACAAATTAACAAACAAAAATTATTAAAAAAAAAAAAAACGACACGAAGTCGTTTATGGAGGATATTACCATACATAGTTTGCCATAAATACATACCGGTAATAAATATGTATTCATTATATATTATTTTCTTTATTTCTATTATTATTCCTTAATTCAACCTTATAATCATTAACATTTATAGCAATACCAATAACAAAAGCATAAGCCAAAATATAGATCCACATCATCATAACAATAATATTAGATAAACTACCATAAAAAATATCATAATTAGAAAAATTCATAACATAATAAGAATAGATAAAAGTAATCACAATCCAAGAAAAAGTAGTAAACAAAGCACCACGCGTTGTAAACCTACTTGGAATATCAGAATCAGGCGCAATCGTATAAATAAGTTTAAGCATTACAAACATAAAAACAATCGCAATTGGCCACTTAAACAATAAAAACAAATAATATATTTTATCACCAAACAAATCAAAAATCGGAAAAGACAAAATAAACTTCAAAATACTATTTCCAAAAGCAAGACCAAACAAAGTAAAAACAAAAAGCGCCACTAATAGTATTGTCAAAAACAAAGCCTTTATTCTTCTACTCAAGTAATTAGCATGTTCAATACCATACAAAGTATTACAACTAACAATAATTGAATGCGCACCATTAGAAGCAACAATATAACCAGTAATCATAGAAAAACCAATATTAAAATCCATCCCATTACCATTAATAAAAGGAACTAAAACTTGAAAAACAGAATAAGGAATAACATCCTTCACCAAATTAACAACACTATCAATTGAAACATGAAACAAACTAGTAACATAACCAACTAAAGTAATAATAGGAATAATAGACAAAACCAGAAAAAAAGCCAAATGACCAGGAAGTATCTTCATTTCCGGTTTTTCAATAATTTTTAAAATTTTCTTCAAATATTTTCGTGCGAATACCATAATATCACCCCCTAAATAAAAACTGACAAAAACCAAAATAATTAAAACAGTTCTTATCAGATTCCCACAAATTTATTTTTTATTACATTTTAATTATCAAGAAACAATATCACTTTTCTTAACTGTTATTACTGGACGAATACCGCGGGTGGAATCATTCAAATAACGGCAGTACAAAGTACCGATGTTGTAAACACCCCAAACATGATTTGAAACGTCGATGCGAGGCGTACTTGTCCAGTAACCATTTTCTTTTTCAATTGAAAGATCTGTATCACAACCACTATTTTCGCAACCATTTAAATTGTTAAATAACCAGGCATAATTACTTGCTCCCTGCGAGTTAGCAACTTTAGTTTGCCATTTTCCATTGGTATCACTGGTACTATATGCTCCATCTAAATAATACCATTCTTTTGATGTATCCCAATTACCATTCCTTACTATACTATTTACTTCCTCCGCACTTATCAATTTTGCTTTATAATCTTCATAATTTATAGTATAACCATTACCAATTGCATCTATTGTTGCAGTATACGAGTCAGTCCTATTTTGTATTGTCCAACCTTCCGTATCTTCTTTTAAAACCCTTAAAGCTGTTAATGGACCTTTATTATTATTTCCACCAGTAGAGTTTCCATTTTCATCTGTTCCAGCATTATATTCTCCACTAGGAAAACTATTATTTAGATATGTTACCCCATATGTACTTTCTATATTTTCTGCATTATTATAATCACTTTCTGATATCCAGCCATCAATAGTTGCCGTTGTATTATGATCTAGTATCATTGTATATCCATTATCTGATACATCATATACGTACCATTTCATACAACCTTCTTTTTCTAATTTTTTATCATTATTATTATATTCTTCCTCTGTACAACTTGGATTACCATCTTCTGATGTTGGATTCAAGTATACTTCGATTCCATTACATTTTCCTTTTTCGGTTGAGTATACTTCTCCTCCTATCATTGTTACTTTATAGTCACCTATGGTTAGACATGCTGCTTCGAGTGTTCCTTCATCTAGAACTACACTTCCTCCTTCTGGGGCTTTCCCTGTAAATGGGATTACCGTTGATACTGGATTAGAACCATTTAATAATTCGCCATTACTATTTAGATTAAAAAATCCATCTAGATCTTTTTCTCCTATTTTTGTTAGTTCTGATATATAATATTGGTTTACGGCATCTCTATAACCATATGCACTATCTATTGCTGCTCCCTTTCTTGAATTCTCAATTATATTTAATATTATTGGAACAGTTATTACTGCAATTATCGCAAGTATCACTATTATTGCCAACAACTCTATAAGGGTGAAAGCCTTTATTTTTCTAGACTTTCGCACCCCCCCCCCCTAGGTTACTATTTGTTAACTTAAAATTTTTATATTTCATTTTCTCTCTCCTCTTTCCACTACCTACAAAAACCAAAAACCCTATCATAAAAATAATGTTATCATATAATTACTAATTTTTCAACACATTTCTAACCATAAACCAAAAATAATTCTTAAACAATTATTCAAAAAAACTGTTAAAATAATAACATTTTTTAACGACTCTCCTCTTTATTATTTCTCATATCTAATGTAGCCTCATTAATTGCGTCATCAATAGTCTTAATCTCATCAGTTATCGTACTATATCCAATAGCCGCACCAAAATTATGCGATAAATCTTTAAACTCCTTATTAAGTTTTCTAATATAAGAAACAATCTGTTTCTCATCATAACCTACCATATAAATCAAAAACTCATTACCATTAGTACGCATAATCTCCGTATTAGAAATCTGTGTCTTAATCAAAATATTAGCAGCCTCTTTAATAATCTTATCACCCTCAGTATGACCATAATTATCATTAATATAAGCAATATTATTAAGATCAACAACAACAATACCCTGTGGATAAACCATACTCTCATCCCAAGCCTCAATATTGTCATTAAGATAATTCCTATTCTTCAAAGAAGTTAACATATCAATATACTTAATCTTACTATCCTTAGAAACAACAACCTTCTCCTTAGAACCACTCTTTCGATTCTGAAAATACAAAAGACCTAATAAACCCAAAACAACAACCGAAATACCACCAATAATAACAAATCTATAACTTCCCTTAGCAGTCAAATCAACTAACTTAGAATAACCAACATTAGATACCTCTTGATTAGAAACAAAAGACAAATAGAAATTAAAATAATTTATAAAAATACTATTATCATTACTATTAAGCACCTTAAACATATAATCCCTATCCATATTAAAAGTATAAATAGGCTTATAATCACTCAACAACTTAGAACTATAATAATTATAAATCTCTGAATCCACAACAATAACACTATCACTAGAAACATGACTAACTAAATCATCAATAGAACTATAACCATCAACATTAATACCATAAGAAGTTAAATAATCAGAAATCTTCGTATCACTTATACTAGCAACATTATAAGAAGCCAAAGCCTTAATAGAACCAACCGTAACCTTATTATCAGGAATAGCCAAAACAACAACTTCCTCATCATAATTACTAACTAAATCAACATTAGAAACAGTAAAATCAGAAGTACCTAAATTATCAAACAATACATCAATCTCACCATTGTTAAAAGCACTAACTAAAGAAGACTTACTATCATACCTCTTATAATCAATATCAATATCAGCAACATCAGAAAAACTATCCAAAAAAGCCCTATTAATACCATATAAATCATCATTAACTAAAGAATCAAAAGGCCTATTCTCAACAAAACCATAAGTATAACGCTTACTCTTAAACTCAGCCTTATCCTTATCATCAACAGAAGAAAAAGCAAAATAATTATTCGAAAAATGCTTGTTAAAAGAATCATCATACTTTGTATCAAGCCACTTATTAAAATACTTATTAATAATATCATTAAGTTTCTCATCACTACCAAGACGCAAAACATAATCCTGCTTTATCTCATTTATATTATAAGAAATATTTAAACTAGGATTAGAAATAATCAAATTCAAATTACTCATCTTAGGAATAATAATACCATCAATAACATCAATCGTATCATCAATAACCTGTTCACCATTTTCATTAGTCTTAACATTACTTACATCTATATAACTAACTAACTCATCAAGACTATCAAAACCCTTAAAAGTAACATTAGAATCCAACACACTAGAAATCTTATCCAAATCAGAATTCAAAACACCAATTTTCATATCACTAATCTCAGACAACTTATTATACTTAACGTTATTCTTAGTGAGAAAAACATAACTATCACTAAAAACCAAAACATCACTATCAAGTTTATCAGAAACAACCTGAAAAGAATAATCAGTCTTAACATCACTACTATCAATAGAAGCAATACGATTAAACTCTAACCCCGTAACATCCTCAAAATCATTCAAAAAATCAAACAAAATTCCACTACCATTATAATCAATAACAGGAATATCCTTCAAAATAGAAATATCAATAACCCTATTCTTATTACTCTCTAACCACTGCTTTTCCAAAATTGTAAACGAAGTATCCTTATCCTGTCTAGTAAAAAAATAAAAAACACCAGCACCAATAATAACAATCGCAACAATAATTAAAATTAAACTCTTTTTATTCTTCATTAGATTCCACCCTCATAATTCCAGTACAAACCCTCTGAAATCTTATTTTTATAACCAATTATAGGATAACTATCACTATCAGAAGTTACAAAAACTTGAAAGTCATAATAACCCAACTCATCCTCACTAAAAGAATTAACCAACTTAGTTGACAACTCCTTAGCACTGTTAACATCAAAATCAGAAACAACACTAATGTAAATATTGACAATTTTACCAGACAAATCAAACTTATCAATCTCAAAACCATCTGGAGCCTCAAAACTAGACTTAACCTCATTAAACCTAGAATCATTCAACAAAACACTATCAATACCATCCAATCTATCCCCATACTTATCAACAGAATAACTTGGAAAAATAAACACCTTTAAAACAACAAGAAACAATATAAAAATAACAACAAAAATCAAGATTAATATTGAAAGCAACTTATTCTTCTTAATATAATTCAACAATTTATTAGACTTTTTTTTCACATTCATCACTCCATTATAATTATACTATACAAATAAAAAATTATCAACTTTGAATTTTTAATGATTTATTAATAATAATCATAAAACTAAAAAAATGTAAATTAAATGTTATTATAATGTATAAAAAATAAAGTATATTTTTCAATGAATATATTTAAAATCCCTTCTAAAAAAAATCCGATAAAAAACCAAATTGATGATTTTTATCAGATTTTTCAAAATTCGCGACTCTCTTCCGCGAGGTAAGGATTCTCTTTTCTTTCTTTTCTTAGTTCATGATTTTATCATGTTCTTTCTTTCTTAGTTTTTCGGCTTTGTCGCTTTTCCTTGCCCGGAACGCGACATTTGGCAAGTCAAGCTTGCCACGCATGACCCGCACACCAGCCTTTTCTGCTGGTGCGCAGTCACTTCCCTACTGCCTTGTTTTCCATTCTTCTTTCCGTTCTTGTTCTTTGATACCTTTTTTCGTTCTCATTATTATTGGAGAAATTTAGATTTTGAGACGGTTATTACTGGGCGGACGCCGTAGGTGTTAACAGTGGCCACGCAGTTGCTGTTCAAGTCGCCACGGCGGCCCACTTCCCACGCGGTATAAGAGTTGCCGGCGTGAGGAGAAGACGTCCAATATCCGTACGTACTACTATCTGCTGTCTTACATCCATATGTTGTACATTCTTTAGTATTATCAAACAACCACCAATATTTACTTGTTACATTATCTGTATCACAACTATCACTATCATAACAATCAGCTGTCCCTTTATCTAACAAGAACCAACTACTTTCTAATGTCCATGGTTCTTCTGGGGCATAAATAGCAGAACTACCCTTTGCTCTATTTTCTTTTGTTATCACTGCTACCTCCTCCGCTGTTATTAAACGGGCTTTATATTCACTATAATCAATAGTCCATTGGAAATCACCAGATGATGGTGTATAATTATCACTTGTCACTTCTGTTTCCCAAACTTCTGTATCTTTTTTCAATTGGTCTAATACTGTTAGTGGGCCTCTATTATTATTTCCATTTTTTCCATATTCTCCAATTGGAGCACCTTCACCTGAATATGTTATTCCTACTTCATTTGCTTTAGTCTCATCATCATAATCTGTTGAAGATACCCATGCTACATAATTTGTTGTATTATGGTCTAATATTAAATTTACTATTTCCGAATCTTTACTATCTAAAAATGCAAAAAATTTCATACATCCTGATTTTAAAGGACTTTCTGCTGTATTTTTAGTTTTATTTGCTTCATATTCTTCCTTTGTACATCCTTTACCTTCATCAACATCAAAATAAACTTCTGTTCCATCTGCATATACTTTATTTTTTGCTGGTTCATCTCCTTGTACTAAAGAACTACAATCTCCTTTTTTTGTTTCTGTTACTTCACTATCTGTTAATGTCAAAGCATAATCACCTATTGTTAAACAACCATTTGTTACTGTTCCTTTATCTATTGTTAAATTACCACCCTTTGGTGATGTCCCTGAAAATGATATTTCTATAGGTTCTTCTTGTTCATCTGAAGTTAGTTTACCTTCTTCTGTTACTTTATAAGTACCATTTAATTCATCATAATTGGGATTTTTTGCTAATTCAGTTATGTAATATTTACTTATGGCATCTTTATAACCATATGCTGAATCTATTGCCGCTCCCTTTCTTGAATTCTCAATAATATTCAATATTATTGGGACCGTTATTACTGCAATTATCGCGAGTATTACTATTATAGCGAGTAGTTCTATGAGGGTGAAAGCCTTTATTTTACT
>CANRPB010000023.1 GCA_947632415.1 uncultured Bacilli bacterium | reverse complement strand
TTTATCTTTGCTATAATTCTACATTAATAATATATCAAAAAAGATACTTTTTGGCAAGTACCTTTTTATTTTTTTATTATGTTATCTAGTTAATAGTTGTAATACCATATCAAAGTTTATTTGACATAAGACAATAATTAGTGCGGATAATCCAAGATATGGTCCAAATGGTAAAACATGGTCATCGCTTTTTCTAAGAAGAATTAATGATATTGGAAGTCCTATGATAGCTGCTAGGAAGATTGAAACAATTGACATTTGCCAACCAAACATTAGACCAAAAATGAATAATAGTTTTATGTCTCCTCCACCCATTGATTCTTTTTTAAAAAGGAAGTCGCCTAGCAGTTTTAGAGAGTACATAATTATAAATGATATTATACCGTATAGAATATGCATTAGGAGGTAGTTAAGTCCATGGATAATAATCATTTCTATACAGAGTGAAATTATAAAAAAAATTAATATTTCATCTGGAATAATCATGTAGTAGTAGTCACTAAGCATTATAATCATTATCATTGATATAAATGTTAATACAATTATTAGTTCTGGTGTAAATCCATATGATAAAAATGATAGTCCGAATAGAAGTCCGCATGCTATTTCAAATAGTGGATAAAATATAGATATTTTTTGTTTGCAATTTTTACATTCTCCACCTTGTAATAGAAAGGAAAAGATTGGAATCAATTCCAATGATCCCAATCTATGATTACAATTAGGACAATGTGAAGCAGGATAGACTATTGATTCTCCTTTAGGAATTCTATAGGCAACAACGTAGTAGAATGAACCAAATATCGTTCCTATCATAAATATGCTTAAAAACATTAACCCTATCATAAAACCTCCTATATTTCCGTTTGTACTGCTTGGTACATGTTAAACATTGGTAAGACGATTGATAATACTATGATACCAACCATTACTGTTAAGAATACAATTAAAACTGGTTCAATAAATGTTTTAATTCTTGTAACTGAATTTTGGTGTAATTCTTGATAATAGGCTGATACTTTGGCCATCATTTCTGGTAATTGTCCTGTTCTTTCTCCGGTAACAATCATTTCATAGGCAGGGATTGGGAAAGCCCAGTGTCCATCAAATTCAGCGGATAGTCTTTCTCCTCGCGCTAAGTTAGTTACTGTATTAAAAATTAGTGATCTATAAATTTCGTTTTGGGTTACACGGCTTAGTATTTCCATACTATCTGTTATGTATACGTTGTGCGCTAAAAGTGATGAGAATGTTTTGGTAAACATTGTTACTTCTTTGTAAATAATAATTGTTCCTACAACAGGAACGTGCATAAGGCACCATTGTATAAGGGTTCTAAAGCTTTTATTTTTCTTATATATTAATCTGAACATAGCGATTAATAATACTACTCCTATACCAATATAAATTATATTTTGTTGAGTAAATTCACTAACTTTTATGATGAATTGGGTAATGCCTGGTATTTCGACGTCTTCCATTGATGCATAAATATCGACGAATTTTGGTATAACGTATATCATTATAAATGTTAATACACTTATGGCAAATACAAAGACAATTGATGGGTACATCATGGCTGTTATCATTTGTTTTCTTGTTTTTTCTGTTTCAGTGTAGTAGTCTGCCATGTCATCTAATACTTCTGGTAGTTCTCCTGTCATTTCTGATGTTTTTACCATTGTAATTAGTAATGTTGGGAAGGCATTTCCTCTATTTTCTAGTGCTGTACTGAAATTTTCTCCCATTGATAGATCGTAAATTATCATTTTGAAGATTTTTTTGTATGCTTTGTTTTTATATTGTCTTGATAATATTTTTAGGGATTCAATAAGTGTTATTCCTGATTTTAAGTAGGTTGATAATTGAGTAACAAAGAAGATTAGGTCTTTAATTTTTATTTTGACTTTATTGGAACTGCTACCGCTATATAGCATTTGAATCCATTTGTTAGTACGAATACTGTATACTTGGTATCCTTCGCTTAATAAGTAGGAATGTATTTCTACTTTGGAATAACCGTCGGCATGTCCTTTGATAATTTTGCCGTTTTGGTCTCGAACAATATATTCATACATTATTTTAACGTCACTACGTTCAGCGTCTTTGCCGCTAAATTCAACAAGTAAGGCTTTTCCGTTGATGTCTAGTTTGTTACGTCGTGCTTTGGCGATACTAGTATTATTCCATTTATCTCTAAAATATTTTTCGATTTTATTTGGTATGTCGTTTATTTCTTTAAAGAAACTAGAAAGTCTTTCGGCAAATGATACTTTTTTTATAACTAATTTTTTTTTGGTATCTTTTCTGTTTTGATTTTCTTTTTCTAGTTTGTTTTTTAATTTTTCTTCTTCGCGCTTATTTTTTGCTTGTTGTTCTTTGACTTTTGTTTCGTATTTTGCGAGGCGTGCTTGTTGTTTTAGTTGTTTTGCTTCAGATATTTTTTTTGGTTTCTTTTGATTTTGGGCATTTTGTCGCGCTTGTTTTTTTCTTTCGGCAAGGGCTTTTTGTTCTTGTTTTTTTCTTTTCTTTTCTTCAATTTTAGCTAGTTTGGCTTGTTTTTTCTTTTCTTTTTTTGTTAGTTCTTTTTTCTTTTTTTGTTGTTTTATTTTGGCTAATTGCTGAGCTTCTTTTTTGGCAATGCGTTCTTGTTTTATTTTTTCTTCTTTGATAATTTTGTTGGTTTTGGCTTTTAGCTTGTTGATATTTTTTGGTTTTCTTTTGATGCCAAATAATTTTAGAAAAGGGCTAAAAATAAAGCGTATTCCTTTGTATATTAATACGCAAAAGCGCAATAGTTTTTTACTCACAATGTATCACATCCATCCACCTTTATTATTACTTATACAAAAATTATAGCACAAATAAATGTTTTAGAAAACATTTTTTTTACAAAATCATATAATAAATTAGAAAGGAAGCATTTATGAATTACTATATGCCATTTACAAACGTAACTCCTTATGCAACAAGGGCACTGTCAACAGGAGGCTTATTAAGTAGAATATTTAGGAATGGTATAAATTGGGGTACTATTTTGTCGAATACACAAAAAACGCTTAATATTATAAATCAGACAATTCCTGTTATAAAGCAAGTTAAACCAGTTGTAAATAATGCTAAAACAATGTTTAAAATAATGAATGAGTTTAAAAAGGTGGATACGCCAAGTAATACTTTGGATAAGAATAGTGAAAATATAAAAAAGGAAGCACCTATTGAAGTGCCTGAAGTAAAAAGTTCTAGCAATAATAACAATCCTGTATTTTTTATTTAAAATAGATATAGAAAATTCGTCTATATCTATTTTTACATATATTTTTTTATGGTATCAAGTGTATAAATTAGGTAGTTGTTGGTTTGGAAGTTTATGCTTTTGTTGTATGTTTTTATGTTTTTTTTGTATAGTTGGGTTAAATAGTTTTTAAAAATATTATTTTTTTCTTTTAGTAGGATTGGACCTAGTAGGTATTCGTCGTAACAGTAGTTTTGTTTGCCACGGTAAAATAATATCGTTATATAGTATCTTCCGTTTTCGAATATGATTTTTTCTTCTTTTATGTAATATCCATATTCACAAATGCTTTTACGGAGAGTATATTGGTCAGTGTTTGTTTGACATATTATTTTTTTGGTTTTGTTTTTTGATAAAATTTTTAAAATGGTGGCGGTTCCCATTCCTGCTAAGACCATGATTCCTTTTTCGTTTAGGTTTAATTCATCAAATCCACTACCTACAATTGTGTCTATTTTGTTGTTTAAATTGTATTTTTTAATGTTATGTGTTGCTCTAGCGATAATGTTTTTATTGACATCGTATGCAATGCAGTGGCAGTTTTTATATAGGGTTAGATAAATATCTAAGAGGCCATGGTCACATCCAATGTCATAAACTAGGGAATTATATGGAATAAGTGAACAAATGCTTAATAATCTTTTAGAAATATCCATTAATCAACTAAGTAATCTTTTAATTTTTTGGAGCGTGATGGGTGTCTTAATTTTCTTAGGGCTTTGGCTTCTATTTGACGAATACGTTCACGTGTAACTCCAAACATTTGGCCTACTTCTTCTAGGGTTCTACTTTTGCCGTCTTCAAGACCAAATCGAAGACGAATTACTTTTTCTTCTCTTTCTGTAAGGGTTAGTAATACTTCTGAGATTTCGTCTTTGAGCATTTCGTTGGTAGCGTAATCTTCGGGACTGGTATTTCTTTCGTCTTTAATAAAGTCTCCTAAGTGGGAATCGTCTTCTTCTCCTATTGGTGTTTCTAGACTGACTGGTTCTTGGCTTATCTTGTAAATGTCTCTAACTTTTTCGACTGACATATTCATTTTCTTAGCTAATTCTTGTTCTGTTGGTTCTCTATTTAGTTCCAAAGTTAGTTGCCTTTGGATACGGGCTAATTTGTTAATTGTTTCTACCATATGAACTGGGACTCTAATTGTTCTTGCTTGATCGGCAATGGCACGTGTAATTGCTTGTCTTATCCACCATGTTGCATATGTTGAGAATTTGTATCCTTTTGAAACGTCAAATTTTTCAACGGCTTTCATAAGTCCGATATTACCTTCTTGAATTAAATCAAGGAATAACATTCCACGGCCTACGTAACGTTTGGCTATACTAACAACTAAACGTAAATTAGCTTCTGCTAGGGTTGATTTGGCAAGTTCGTCTCCGGCTATTATCCTGTCTGCTAATTCAAGTTCTTCTTCCATGGTGAGTAATTTTATTTGTCCAATTTCTTTTAAGTACATTCTAACGGGATCGTTTATTGTTAAGTCTTTTGTTAAATCATTGTCATCAAGTAGTAGTCTTTCGGGACCAGCTTCTGAGTCTGCGTCTTCTTCAGATACGATTGCAATATTGTTTTCATTGAATAGATTGTATAGATCGTCTAATGCGTCGGCATCTAAATCAAGACCTTTTAGGCTTGATGCTAGTTCTTCATAGGTTATGTATCCCTTTTCTAATCCCATTTTAACTAGATCGTTTTTTCTTTCTTCAAAAGTTTTTATTTCATTTATCATAATACCTCTCCTCTTGTTCCATTTTTTTTAATTCAAGTATTTTCATTCCAATTTCTGCTTTTTTAAAACTTTCAATTTCTTTTTCTTGTTCTTTTTTTAATCTTTTTATTTCGTCTCTTAAACTATATTCTTTGATGGTATATATATAGTCATTTATTTCAGATATTGTGTAATCGTCTTTTAGGTTTAAATTTAGTATTTCTCCTATTATTTCTTTTGTTCCTTCAAATTGTGATAAATAAGTCATTAAGTCGGCGATATATATGTAACCTTTATCTTTGTAAAAACAGCTAATATATGTGGCTAGACGTCGGTATTTTTCGTTTGGCATGTATGTTACTTTTTCATCATACATTTTTATTACTTTGTCACTTTTTAACATGTAGTATATTAAATACATTTGGGCTTTGTCATATTTGGATTTATTTTTTTCTTGTTTGATGATGGGTTTTATAGTTTGATAAGTGGTTTGATTATTTTTTTTATAGTCTAATTTTTCTTTTAAGAATTCGATATTTAATCCGACATCTTCTGAAAGTTTGTTTAGGGATACTTCTCTTAGTATATCATCATCTATTTTTTTTAGTTCTGTGAAGACGTCTTTTACATAATTGGCTTTGTCCGTGCTGTTGTTTAGGTCTCTATTATTTTTTAGGTTCATTAGTTTAAAGTCCATAATGTTAATAGGATTTTCTAGTTTTTGTATTAGTTGTTCTTTTCCGTATTTTAGTACGTATTCATCGGGGTCTAAGTTTTCTTCTAATCGAACAATTTTAGGGGTTATATTGTATTCCATAAGTAGGTTTGAACAACTTTCGGTGGCTTTTGCTCCTGCGGAGTCACCGTCAAACATTAGAATAACGTTTTTGGCTAATTTTCTTATTAACATGATGTGTTTTTTGGTAAATGCTGTTCCCATAGTTGCTACAACATTTAAAATACCAACACTATGACATCTTATAACATCCATGAATCCTTCGGTGATAATTACGGTGTTGGTTTTTCGACATTCTTCTTTAGCGCGGTGATAGTTATATAGAAGTTCTCCTTTTTTAAATATTGCTGTTTCTTTGGTGTTGATGTATTTTGATTCATCTTCGCCGTTATAGATTCTACCACTATAACCAACGATATTCCCACTTACGTCGCATAATGGAAATATAATTCGATTGTGGTAAATATCTGAATATCCATAGTCACTTTTTATAATTAGTCCACTGTCAACCATATCTTTATTTGAGAAGCCTTTTTTGACGAGGAGTCTTGTTAGCATATCTCTTTTTGGTAGTGAAAGTCCAATTTGAAATGTTTTGATTAGTTGATCGTCTATACCACGGTTTTTTAAGTATTCTCGGGCTTTTATTCCATAGTTAGTATTTAGGTTGTTGGTGTAGAATTTTATACTGATATCGTAGATGTCGTATAGGTTTTTATTGATATTATTGTTATTTTTTATTTTGATACCGTCGACAGGAATACCGGCTATATCGCCAAGTATTTTTAGCGCTTCTCTAAATGAAACGTTTTCAAAGTCTTCAATAAAGTTGAAGACGTTTCCGGATGCTCCACATGAGAAGCAGGTGTATATTTGTTTTTCTTTGGATACGCTCATGCTTGGTGAGTGATCGTCGTGAAAGGGACATACTCCCCAATAGTTTTTTCCTTTTGGAACTAATGAAACATATCTGGAAATAATATCAACAATATCTACTGCTTTTCTGATATTATCGACAATTTCAGTGTTCATTTCATCACCTCCAAAAAAAACCCTACATATATAATATACGACAAAACTTTTAAAAATCCTTCTTTTTTTTATAAAAATTGTATATTTTTTTTATATACGCAAAAAAAAACAGATATTTAAAGGAGCTAATAAATATCTGTTAATAAGGAATAATACTTTAAATAATGAAGATTATTTGTAACAGTTACCAAAATTAAATAATCTTCTAATAAGTTTCTTTTATTAATCTTTGTTTTATTATTTTATTAAAAAGAAAGGAATTGATAAAAAATCGAAGTAAATTGAAATAAATTAAATATTCATTAGCAATATAGCTAAGTATTACCCCTATGTGTTAATTATAATATAAATGTTTTTAAAAGTAAATTAAATTATTGGATTTTCATTAAATTTTCACAGATTTATTTTTTTTCGGCAATAGTTTTGCTTAGGTGATCTATAAATTCGTCAATTTCTAGTGTTGTAGTTTCATTAGAGCCGTGCATTCTATAGCTTATTAAGTTGCCTTCTTTTTCTCTATCACCAAGAATAAGTGAGAATGGTATTTTTTTTGTTTGACTATCACGCATTTTGTAACTTAATTTTTCGTCACGGGTGTCAACTGATGTTCTAAAGCCTTTATTTATTAATACTTTATTAATCATATTGGAATAATCTAAGTGATATTCTAAATTGACGGGGATAATGTTAACTTGAATTGGTGATAAAAAGCAAGGTAAAACGCCTTTTGTTTCTTCTAGGTAATAAGCGATAAATCTGTCAATGGAACCGAATACAGCTCTATGGATAACGACGGGGGTCTTTTTACTGCCATCTTTATCAATGTAGCTTAAATTAAATTTCATTGGAAGGCAAAAATCAAGTTGGCATGTAGAAATGGTAATAGGATTTCCTACGGCTGGTTTTACTTGAACATCAAGTTTTGGGCCATAAAAGGCTGCTTCTCCTGTTTTTTCAATGTAGTCAATGCCAATGTCGTCTAGAACTCGTCTGAGCATTCCTTCGGCTTTATCCCACATTTCATCGTCTTGATAATATTTAATTTTGTCTTCTTTATCTCTTAATGATAGTTCAAAGTGGTAGTTGGTAATATTAAGTTCTTTATAGCATTCAAGTATTAAGTCAACGACAGATTTAAATTCGCTTTCGATTTGTTCTAGTGTTACAAATAAGTGAGCATCGTTTTGGCAAAAGGATCTTGCTCTTTCGATTCCTTTTAGGGCACCGCTTGCTTCAAAGCGGCAGTCACGTGCTATTTCACCAATTCTAATGGGTAAATCTCGATATGAATGAATGCTATTGGCGTAGATCATCATGTGATGTGGACAGTTCATAGGGCGAAGGACAAATTCCTCACCGTCAACTTCCATTACGGGGAACATATCATCTCTATAATGATCCCAGTGTCCACTTGTCTTATATAGTTCGACATTACCAAGTGGTGGTGTTAAGACATGTTTATAGCCTAGTTTTTTTTCTTTTTCTTTGATATAATTTTCCAATGTTTCCCAAATAACATAGCCGTTTGGTAAATACATTGGTAGTCCTTTTCCTACCAAGTCGCTGGTCATAAAAATTCCAAGTTCACGACCAATTTTACGATGGTCTCTTTCTTTTGCTTCTTCTAATTCGGTTAGATATTTTTTTAAATCTTCTTCATTATAGAAGCAAACACCATAAATTCTTTGTAACATTTTATTGTTAGAGTCTCCTTTATAATAGGCGCCACTGACTTTAAGTAATTTGAAATATTTCATTGATTTGGTAGTAGGCATATGAGGACCACGACATAGGTCAACAAAGTCGTCTTGTTTATAAGCGGAGATAATTGCATCATTGTCTAATGAGGAAATAATGTCAATCTTATATGGATCATTCTTAAACATAGACATGGCTTCATCACGTGAAAGTTCCATTCTAACAATTTTTTTGTCACTTTTAGATATTTTCTTCATTTCTTTTTCAATCAGTGAAAGGTCGTCAATAGTTAGTGACTTATCGATATCAATATCATAGTAAAAACCATCGTCAATAACTGGTCCAACCCAAAATTTAGCTTCAGGATACAATCTTTTAACTGCGTGGGCTAATAAGTGTGCACAGCTATGATTTAAAATATTCAAATCATCATTTTCTTTAATATTAATCATAAAATCATCCTTTCAAAAAAAAATTCACCCCTTAACAGGAGCGAATTTTACCGCGATACCATCCTTTTTTTACTTAATTTAGATAACGGCTTCAACCGGAACATCTTTCGAGTTCTGCTCATAGATAGTAATTATTAAACAGTATATTATCTTCCACCAACCGATAATTCTCTATAAAAACTAATTTAATAATCGTGTTCTAATCACTGCATTTAACTAAATTATAGCATTTTTTATTACTTTGTCAATTAATTTTAGGGATTTTTCAAAATTATTATGTTAATGCATTTCAATAGTAAACAATTATTTTTTTAACAAAGAAAATTTCTAATTGAAAACACTCCCCAAATACAAAAAATCTGAAAAAATATCAAATTTATTGATTTTTATCAGATTTTTTCGACAGTGTAAAGACTTTATGTCAAATTTGACATAATTTTTTGAAAGACTCAATTTTTCAAAATTCGCGACTCGCTTCCGCGAGGGAAGGATTCTCTTTTCTTTCTTTTCTTATTTCATGATTTTATCATGTTCTATCTTTCTTAGTTTTTCCGCTTTGTCGTTTATCCTTGCCCGGAACGCGACATATGACAAGTCAGGCTTGCCAAGCATGAACCGCACACCAGCCTTTTCTGCTGGTGCGCAGTCACTTCCCTACTGCCTTGTTTTTCATTCTTCTTTCCGTTCTTTTTCTTTGACAAGCTCTTTTTCGTTCTCTTTATTCTTGGAGAAATTTAGATTTTGAGACGGTTATAACTGGGCGCACGCCACAGTAGCTAGCATTGCGCACGTAGTCGAGGCCCAAGCGGCCATTGCGGTACACCTCCCACGCGAAACTAGAGCCGCCGGCGTGAGGAGAAGACGTCCAATATCCCAACGTACTATTATCTGCTGTCTTACATCCATATGTTGTACATTCCTTAGTATTATCAAACAACCACCAATATTTACTTGTTACCCCTTCTGTATCACAATTATTATTATCATAACAATTACCTGTTGCTCTATCTAACAAGAATTCTCCACTCCCTAACCCCCAGTTTTCCTCTGGAGTGGAAGATATAGCATAACTATCATCTGATCTATCATTTTTCGTAATTTTTGCTACCTCCTCCGCTGTTATTAAACGGGCTTTATATCCATTATAATTTACTGTATAATTGTAATCTTTACCACTATAGTTCCATGTTGCTGTATAATTATCACTTGATGGTATCTCATCTGTTTTCCAATTGCTTGTATCTTCTTTTAATTTTGCTAAAACTGTTAGTGGTCCTTTATTATTATTACCATAACTTCCATAAGAACCTTCTAGAGCACTTCCACCTGAATATGTTATTCCTACTTCTCCTGCTTTAGAATCATTTTCATAATCAACTTTAGATACCCATGCTACATAATTTGTTGTATTATGATCTAATATCATTGTGTAATTTTCACCTTCGTCATCATATACAAACCATCTCATGCAACCTTCTTTTGTTCCGGTTGTACTATTTCCTTTTGCTTTTTCTTCTGTACATTCAGTTTCTAAATTTGTTGGATCTAAGTATACCTCTGTTATATATGTTTCATTTTCATCTTCTGGAAACTTTATATTATCTTTATAATTTGCTGATTCATCTCCTTGTACTAAAGAACTACAATCTCCTTTTTTTGTTTCTGTTACTTCACTATTTGTTAATGTTAAAGCATAATCACCTATTGTTAGACATCCTTCTGTTACTGTTCCTTTATCTATTGTTAAACTGCCACCTTTTGGTGATGTTCCTGAAAACGATATTGGATAATTTTGCTCGTTTTCTCCTGTTATAGAACCATCAGAATTTACTGTATAATTTCCATTTAATTCACTATAATTGGGATTTTTTGCTAATTCAGTTATGTAATATTTACTTATGGCATCTTTATAACCATATGCTGAATCTATTGCTGCTCCCTTTCTTGAATTCTCAATTATATTCAATATTATTGGGACCGTTATTACTGCAATGATCGCAAGTATTACTATTATAGCTAGTAGTTCTATGAGGGTGAAAGCCTTTATTTTACTAGTCTTTCGTATACCCCCCCCCCTAGGTTACTATTTGTTAACTTTATTTTTTTATATTTCATTTTCTACACTCCTTTTATTTGCAATTTATTTTACCCACTAATTCATTAATTATTTAACTATAAATAGTCATATAATTTCAATAAACAAGTACATATAAACTACAAATTCTATTTTCTTTTATACTTATTATTATTTCCCTTATAGAACTATAGCACTTGCAGTAATCTTTGCTATAATTCTACATTAATAATATATCAAAAAAAGCACTTTTAATCAAGTACCTTTTTATATATTTTTTAAAACACATTAATCTCTTAAATTTTTACTAATCATTGTAACTTGCTCTGTCAATTGACTTATTCTTTCAATAATTCTTCTAGCTTTTACATGATTAACATTATCACGTGTTATAGAAAAATGTTCTTCTAACGCCTTCAAATCATAATTTGAAGTAAAAAAAGTTGGCAAGTGTTCATCCATTCTATATTGAACTAAAGGGCAAAAAATTTCATCCCTACTCCATTCAGTTGTTGCTTCAGCTCCAATATCATCTATAAGTAATAAGGGAGCGTTTTTTATATATTCGTATTTTTCTTTAAAGTCAACACTAAAGGATGCTTTTAAATCCCTCAAAAATTCTGGCCAAAACAATATCGCACTTCTGACTCCATCTTTCGCAAGTTCATTAAATAAAGCTGATATTAAATATGATTTACCACAACCAAAATTACCACTTAAATATAATCCTTTGTCAGCCTTACCTTTTCTATAATTGCCTAAAAAAGCATTAATCCATATAATGGCATCATATCGATTGGAATCATTGTTATAAATATTTTTAAATGAGGCTTCACGAATTGCTTTGGGAAGACTGACATAATAGACATTGTTCTGATAGGCTTTATCTTTATTATGTTTTTTCATATATTTACATGGTTGATAATCAAATTCTAGTCTGCCATCAATAACTTTAGGTAAATAGCAATAACCTTCGAGTTTGAAAACACAATGAACTAGTCCTTTACATTTTAAACAGGCATTATAATTACTACAACATTCTTCTAAGGTGGTCGTATATTTCATTAATTTATTACTGTCTAATTTTAATTTGGAAACAAAATCTGCAAAAACAGGATTTTCTAAGGCATTTTCATAATTCTTGGCAACATCATATGATTTATAACCATTACTTTTAATCTCATCCATTACATTTTTCATAATTCACCACGTAATTCCTTTAATTTATTCATAAAATTTTCTTGTTCTTCTAAGGAAGCATTAGCCTGCTCAATTTTTTTATCAAACCAATCAGGAACTACTTCAACGTTAGTCTTCTTTTTAGTATTATTAGTTTTCTTGCTCTTATATTCTTTCTCTGCTAATTTCATTGCTTGTTCTACTGTTTCGACTTTACTTCTAACCCATTGTGAGGCGATACTTTGCGCTAATGATTTAGATAGTTTATTATCTTTAATTCTAAGGACATAATCAACTAAAACGTTAACAACTCCAGGATTCATATTAAAATCAACCATTAAACTTTCGATAATTTTAAGTTCACCAACACTAGGTTCAGTATTATTATTCTTATAATATAAGAAATCATATGGAGAAATTGTTTCAAAGTAATATATAGCCTTAGCTTTAATTGAAGTATCACCTACAGGTTTGCGCAAATACTCGGGTTGATTTCTATAAATTAGACTTGGCAATTTCCCGGCATGTTCAAAACTATAATAATTTCTAGAATTTGTACGTAATAGTTCTTTATCAATATTATGTTTTTCATTAATTGAATTTCTTATAATATCACGCATTTCATCTTCGTCAAAATTATAAATAAAGGATAAATTGTAAACTAAACTTTTAACATCTTTGGTAATGCCTCGAAAATTAAGCATTTCTTCGGGAATAACGCTAACAACATCATCAAAACTAAATTTAGGTTCGACGTAAAAACCAATCTTATTTTCTTTTCTAATATCTTCATAATCGGTATCTGCTACACCAACACTGGATTCAAAAATATCGTTGAATTTACAAGTAATATCTTCGTAGCCATTTAAGACAATACGGGTATTTTTAAAAAAAGTTTTCGTTTTTTCATATTCTTGTTTACCCAAGTTATTGTAAAGGGCGACACTTAAAATAGGATTAGAAAAAAAATCATAACCACTGATTGGAGAATAGAGTTCATAAACATATTTGTTAACGTTATCTTTTTTTACGAAAGTTTTAAGCAGACCAATTCCTTCTAGTTTTTCTCTTGCTTCAATTATATATTCTAATTTTAGTCCCATGTTAACCATCAAGTGATGATGATTCCATTCTAGTGATTTGATTTCGTTTTTATCTAAAAAGGACCATAGTGTGAAATACAGATTAATTGCTGTACTACCAATGATTGGTTGATATAACATTGTGAGTATTCTTCGGTCGTTATTATTAAAAATTGTCTTGTTAACAACAACATATGTATCAGCAGGTAAAACATTCAACATCATATCACCTTCTTGCTAAAATCATTGTAACACACCAAAAATATAAAAGCAATCAAAAAGAAGAATATTATTCGTTATCATTATTCTTCTTTTCATCCATAAATTTACAGGTATCATCATAGAATAAATAGTCTGGCTTTACACCAAAAACATCTGCTATTTTGATAGCTGTTATGTATGAAAGCCTTCTCTTTCTATTTTCTATTTGACAATAGAAGGCTTTACTTATGCCTACTTTTTCTGCTACTTCTTTTGCTGTCATTTTGCGTTTATATCTGATTGTTTTTAAC
Source organism: uncultured Bacilli bacterium (assembly GCA_947632415.1). Classification (GTDB taxonomy): domain Bacteria; phylum Bacillota_I; class Bacilli_A; order RF39; family UBA660; genus UBA3631. The sequence goes on along the minus strand of CANRPB010000023.1, from coordinate 1,617 downwards.
TTCTTATACATATTATACTACTCCTTCACTACCATCTATAGTATATCACATTGTACACTGACAGTGTACTGTTTTTCTTCATTTTTTGTGAGAAAATATGTTTATGGAGTTTATGGAGGCATTATGATAACAAACAAAGATTTATTAAAACAATATCTCGTTTTTAGTAAAAATGTAAAATTATTAAGGAATAAAAAGAAATTAACTCAAGAACAATTGGCTGAAATGTCTGATTTAAGCATATCATATGTTAAGCAAATTGAGTCGTGTAAAGATTTTAAAAATATGACTTTGACTACGATGTTAAAATTATCAAAGGCCCTAAATACTACAATAAATGATTTATTTTCAACTAAGTAAATGAGCATTATTGTTAGTTAAGAAGGTGTATAGATCACTAGATTTTATATAAATTTCAAGTTTTTCAATGTCAATTCCATTTATATATAAATAGTTATAGTCGTCATAACTATTTTTTTTTATTAGTGATAAATAATTGGTGCTGAATAATTCAATGTCATTTACTAGTCCTATTCCTCTAACTTTGTATGAAATATTGCCGATGGAATTTTTATAGATGGGATTTACTTTGGGATATATTCTAACGATTTTAATGTTTTCTAGATAATTAAAAATATTTTTAGTATTTAAGTTATCAATAGTAATGGTATATAAATTATAAGATTCATCTAGACGTAGATAGTCATATTCACCTGATTTAACAGTATTACTGAGAGTAAAAAGAAAAATAATAATAAGCAATAATTTCTTCATTTTATCACCATTATTATTTTTAACATATTATGAATAATTATTAGATTTTTCTAAAACTAATTTTTTATCTTTATCTACAAGTCTTTCTTGCATCCACAAAGGACAATCTTCAAGTCTTATATGAGCATGTTTTAATATTTCATTATAATTATTCTCTATTTCCATAATTATGTCGTTAGAAGGTGCATTACAATAGTGTTCATTGTTATAAAATAATATTTTTAAACTTACAAGTCTTTCAAATAAAGAATAATTTTTAGGAACGTATAGTTCAAGTGAGTTAAAATTTATGTCAATTTTAAAGTTAGAATTAAGTACTGAGATTTCATTACTAAATTTACTATATATATAACTTAAATTAAAGTAAAAGTCATATAACTTAGATATATCATCATTAAGTAATGAAAATATTTTGTCTTTATGAAAAGCATTTCTGGCTTCTACAATAGCAATATTACCGTGTCTTTTGGAAAAATAAAAAATTTCAAGTTCATTACTATAGTTTCTAACATATAAACCTAACTCGTTTTTATCAAAGTCAAAAAAGCAAGAACACACTTCAAAGTTTTTATCTAAATAACGTTTGTCGTTAAAATAATTATTTAATTTAACGTCCATATTATAGACAAATCTAGAATTAGTATCATTAATATTTTCATGGACACTACTTAGAAACTGAACAATTTTAAAAATAGAAATATAATCATCATGCTCATCGCAATTAATTATTTCTTTGATATCATGTAAAACATCGTACTTCATAAATTCCATATCCCTCCTATCATCAATGATATCATATAAAAATAAAAATAATCAATCAATTTTGTAATTAAATTTGTTTTA
>CANRPB010000022.1 GCA_947632415.1 uncultured Bacilli bacterium | reverse complement strand
TGCAGTAATTTTATCTTTGCTATAATTCTACATTAATAATATATCAAAAAAGATACTTTTTGGCAAGTACCTTTTTTTATAAAGCAATATCTTTTGATATTACTTATCTAATCCGTATTTACGATTGAATTTATCTACTGCTCCAGTTTTCTTTGCTACAGTTAATCCTGCTCCATTAAAGAATGGATGACATTTGTTACATACTTCTAGGTGTAGTTCTTCTTTGTTTGATCTTACTGTAAATGTGTTTCCACATGCACATGTTACTTTTGTGTCTTTGTATTCTGGATGAATTCCTGCTTTCATACTTTCTCTCCTTCCGCCATGACTTTGGTAAGTCATAGAAATTTACTTGTTTAGTATAGCAAATAAAAAAGGAAAAAGTCAATATTAATCGTCTCTTTTTCCTAATAAATTTAAAAGTTTTATGAATAAGTTAATAAAGTCTAAGTATAGTTCAAAGGCACAGATGATGGCTGCTTTGTCTTCTTCTAATTCGTTTGCTATGTACTTTATTTGTTTTACATCATATGCGATATATAGTGTAAATATAATTATTCCTACTATGGTAATTCCTAGGTCAAATGTTTGTGATCCTACAAATATGTTTATTAATGATGCTATTATGATTCCTATTAATCCCATAAATAGAATTGGTCCTAGTTTGGTTAAATCAATTTTAGTAAACATTCCTATTAGTGCCATTATTGCAAACATCACTGATGTTATACCTAATACTAGTATTATTGAGCTCATTTTGAACGCTATAAATAATACTGATAGTGTTAATCCTGTTAGAACCGAGTATAGTACAAATAGTGTTTTTGCTGTTATTATGTTCATTTTTCTTATGCCTGCTGATAACCATATTACAACTACAATTTCTACTATAAAAAGTATCCAGTACATGTTGGTTTGAAATATATTGTATAGCATATTGGTATTAGTTGATACATAGTAACCTGTTATGAATGATATTAATAAGCCAATAAACATCCAGCCATATACTTTTGTAAATATTTTATTTTCCATTCTTTCCCTCCTTTTTTATTATATCATTTTTTTTTAACTTAGTAAATTATTGTTTATGATGTTAATTATGGCTTCGGCTATTTTTTGATATTCTTCTTTGGTTGGGTATATATTAAGTTCTTTTGAATCTGTTATTATTTCGTATTCATCTACATATATTACATTGTGTTTTGTGCTTATTTCTTTCATTTTTTCGTTGGCATAATGGATTAGTTCTGATAATTTTTCATCATTGGTTCCTATGTAAATTCCTACTAAGATTATATCTTCTTTGCAGTATTCTCTAATTAGTTCTAATAGGTTGTCTAAGTCTTTTATGATTTCGTCGATATTTTTATATAGTTTGTTGTAGTCTATTTTGGTTAGTTTGTTTTGATTATCGATTTTGGATATAATATCGTTGGTTCCTATAGATATGGTTATTAAATCGGCTTTGATTAGAGCATTTTTGATTGTTTTGGAGTTTATTTCTTTGTTGTTGTTGATATCATTTATCATGTCGGTTATATGATATCCTTGGGTTTCATATTCGTTTATATATGTTTCGAGGATTTCTTTTTTTTCTAAGTATTCCTTTATATAGTCTGTGTAACTTTTTTCGTAATATCCTTCTTTTGTCATTCCAAGGGCAATTTGATCTCCTAGGGCAAGGTAGTATACTTTTTTATCTATTGTGGTGAGGTATATTAAAAAAATGCTTAATATTATTATTCCTATTATGAGTATTTTTTTCATTTTTTTCCTCCTAAAAAAAGTAGATTTTCATCTACTTAATTTTATTCTTTTGGTTTGTTTTTATTCTTCTATCAGTTTGATGTTAGCGCCGACTTGGGTTAGTTTTTCGATAATGTTTTCGTATCCTCTTAGGACGTGTTCTATATCACTTATTGAAGTGGTGCCATTTGCGTATAATCCAGCGGCTATTAGACATGCTCCGGCTCTTAGATCGGTTGCTTTTACTTCTTTTCCTATTAGTTTGGTGGGTCCTATAATTGTGGCTGTTTGATTGGATACACTGATTTGGGCTCCCATTTCGATTAAATATGGAATGTGCATAAATCTATTTTCCCATATTGTTTCTGTTACTTTTGATTTGCCGTCGCAGAGCGCTAATAGGGTTGTTAGTGGTTGTTGTAGGTCTGTTGGTAGTCCTGGATATACTGCTGTTTTAATGTTGGTTGGTTTATATTTATCTTTTTTTGATACTATAACGTTATCTGAGTTAATTGTTAGGTCAACACCTATTTCTTCTAATTTTGATAGTAGGGAATCTATATGTTCGGGAATGATGTTGTCTATTTTTAGGTTTTTGCCACATAGGGCGCCGATTATAATATATGTTCCGGCTTCGATTCTGTCTGGTATTACTTCTGAGAAACATCCGTGTAGTTTTTTTACGCCTTTTATTTTTATTTCGCTGGTTCCTGCTCCGGTTATTTTGGCTCCCATGTTATTTAGAAATGTGGCTACGTTTACGATTTCTGGTTCTTTGGCGGCGTTTTCGATGATGGTTGTTCCTTTGGCTTTGGTGGCTGCTAACATAATATTTATTGTTGCTCCTACGGAAGCGAAGTCTAAGTATATATTGGTTCCGATTAGTTCATCGGCTTCGATTGTGTATTTGTTGTCTTCGATTGTTACTTTTGCTCCTAGGGCTTCGAAGCCTTTTAAGTGCAAATCGATTGGACGGGCTCCTATACTACATCCACCTGGAAAATACATGGTTGCTTTTTTGTATTTACCTAAAAGGGCTCCCATGAAATAGTATGATGCGCGTAGTTTTTTGGAGATACTTTCTGGTATTTCTTTGTTTTCGACGGTGCTTGGGTCTATTTCCATTGTTTCATTTTGTCTTTTTACGTTTGCTCCTAGGTATTTTAGAATTTCGTTTAGGGCGTCGATGTCTGATATGTTGGGAATATTATCGATTGTTACTTGATCTTCTGCCAAAAGTGAGGCTGGGACTAGGGCAACAGCGCTGTTTTTAGCACCGCTTATTTTTATTGTTCCTGTTAATGGATGGCCTCCTTCAATTTTTATTTTTCTCATGTTTACCTCCGACTAATATATTTATATGTTTTTGTTTTTGTTGTGTGATAAAGCCTATTTGGTATATTTTTAGTATTACATCACATAGTTTTATTATATTGAAATGATTAGATAATTGCAATAAAAAGTATTGTTTTTGTTTATTATTTTGTTTATTTGTGTAAAATTATAGTATTTTTAATCATTTAAAAACCAGTTTTATTTTACTGGTTTCTTTTGTTTTAAGTATTTTAACATTTTATTTACTCCACTTATGTTTTCTTTGATGGTTGCTTCTATATTGGTTATGTCTCCGTATGGTCCGATGGGATTACCTCCCATTTTTGATAGTTCTATTAAGAGGACTCCTGGATATTTTTTTCTTAGCACATCGCCGTAACCGGTGGTGCTTATTTCTTCTATTTTTCTATATGGAGAGTTTCGGTATTCGGTTAGGCCTTCATTGTAGGCTTCGGCTAGTTCTTGGTTGTATTGGTCAAAGGTTGTTGGTTCTGATGGTTTATAGTATATTATTCCTCCTGTTCCGTGATATAGGATTGTTGCTAAGTATTTTCCGGATTCGTATGATATATTTAATTCGTTTTGGATGATTTGGTTTTCAATTGCGTAACTGAAGTTATATGGGTTTGTGCATGGTATTCCCATTGGTCCTTCATAGTAGTTTCTTAAGTTACTTTTGGTTCCTGTCATGTATTTTTTTTGTTGGTTTTTGATAATTTCTATTCCTGGATTGGCGGGTTGGTTGGCGTTTAGATTAATGTATTCTCCTGTAGGGTCATGGTTGATTATTGAACCTTTGGGATTTTTTTTATAAATTTGGATAGTTTTTTGTTTTAGGTCTTGATTTTGTATGTTAAGGCTATTTAAATCTAGTGTTTGGAACATTTGTTGATGAAGTTTGGTTAGATTGTTTAAATTTATTTCTTGCGCTATAAAGAAGCTTCTTAGTTTTTTTAGAAATTCTATTAAAAAGAGATCGTGGATGTTAGTTGTGTCTAAGGTTTGTTTGATTTGTTCAATGGCGTTTATTAGTTCTAAGTATGGGTAGTGGTTGATTTTTAGTTCTTTTATTTTTTTGTTTAGGTGCGTAATTTTGGGCATAGCGTTTGGGCGTTCTAGTTGTTTCCAGTTGGGGTTGGTTTCTATGAAGTTTTTTAGGGCATTGATAAAGTCTGGTTCGTTTTTTAGGTTGTTTAAGTCTTTTAAGACGTTGTATATTAAAGCGTCGGTTCGATATCTTAGATAGTATTCTTTTGATTTTTTTTCAAAGTTGATGGTTTTTATTTTTTCTAGTACACTATTAATTATGTCATAGCCTTCTGGGTTTTGAATGGGAATGATGTTTAGTTTAATGGTGTTTGGGTCAAATTCGCCTATTTCTGTTATGTGTTCTAATAGTTGTGTTATGAAGTCTATTCCTATTATTTCACTTGCGTGAGTACCTGCTATTAAAAATATTTCTTTTTCGCCATGGCCTATTGATATTTTTTCTATTGGGTAGTTGTAGGATGTTGTTCCAAGGATGGTATAGGTTAGTCCCATTTTTTTTAGGGTTTCGTTCGTTAATAGGTTATTTCTTCGATGTGCATAGGTCGATGTTGTCATTTTTTCATATTTGATTTTTTCAATCATTTATTTACCTGCCTTTTATATAGTTATTTATGATTTCTTTTTCATCAAAGGGATATTTTTTTCCTTGTATTTCTTGATATTTTTCATGTCCTTTTCCAAGGAGAAGGATTATTTCGTGTTCTTTGACGATGTCTAGGGCGTGGATGATGGCTTCTTTTCTGTCTTTTATTATTTCGTATTGTCCTTGTTCTTCTTTTATTCCTTTTTCGATATCTCTTATAATGTCTTCGATGTTGTCGTTTCTTGGATTGTCGGTGGTGATTATACTTAGATCACTTAGTTTTCCTGCTGTTTTGCCTAGTTCGTATCTTATTTGTTTACTTCTGCCACCACCACAGCCAAAGATGGTTATTATTTTTTTGGGGTGATATTTTTTGATTGTTTTTATTAGGCTTTCCATGCTTAGTTGATTGTGTGCAAAGTCGATTATGATGTTTTTGTTGCCTATGTTTATGATTTCACAACGGCCTTCAACTTTGAATTTTTGAAGTCCTTTTTTTATTTGGGTTTCGTTTATTCCTAATAGGCGAGCAACTAAGATGGCGCTGGCGCTGTTTTGGGCTGAAAATTCGCCTGGTGCGGGGATTTCATAGGTGGTGCGGTTACCTTTTGTTTCGAGGGTAAAGGTGGTTGTGAGTTTGTTTTGGTTTTGTTGATATTTAATATCTTTTATTATGATATCTGAGGTTTTGTTTTTTCCATATGTATATATTTTGCATGTTGCTTGGTTTTTGATTTCTTCGAATGCTTGATCATCTTTGTTTATTATGCCTATTTTGGATTGTTTAAATAGTTTTATTTTGGAGTTTTTGTAGTCTTCATAGGTTGGGTGTTCTCTTGGTCCTATGTGATCGGTTGAGAGGTTTGTGAATATTGCGTAGTCGAATGTGATGTTGTTTATTCTTCCTACTTTTAGGGCTGTGCTGGAGGCTTCCATGATTAAGTATTTTATGTTGTTGTCAACCATTTGTTTCATGAATTTTTGAATTTGGTATGATTCTGGGGTGGTATTTTTGTGTTTTATTTGATAGTTGTCTATGTATGTTCCTAGGGTTCCTATTATTCCTACTTTTTCTTTTGTTTCTTCGATTATTTTTTTTAGTATCCATGATGTTGATGTTTTGCCTTTGGTTCCTGTTATTCCTATTTTTATTAGTTTTTCTTGGGGATTTCCGAATAGGTTGGCACTCATTATTGATAGTTGTTGTCTTGTGTCTTTTATTTTGATGATTGTGGTTGTGGTGTTGATGTCTACATTTTTGCAGGTGATGATGCAGGTAGCACCATTTTTTATGGCTTCTTTTATGTAGTTGTGTCCATCGGTGTCGATACCTATTAGACAAACGAAGGCGTAGTTTTGTTTGATTTCTCTTGAGTCGTAGGAGATGTCTTTTATGTCGATATCGATGGTTCCGTTTATGATTTCGTATTCAATATTGTTTAGGATTTTTTTTAGTTGCATATTTTTACCTCGCTTTGATTTATAATAGCATATTTTTTTGTTGTTTTGAAGGTTTATTTTATAAGATGTACATTATTCCTACTATTATTAGGACGATTCCTCCAATTATGGTTGATATTTTGCCAATTAGGTTATTTATTTTTTTTCCTAATATTAGTCCTAGGTATGTGAATATGAAACTTGTTATTGAGAATATGGTTACTGATAGGATATAGTTTTTTGATATTGCTTCTAATCCTATTCCTACTGAGAAACTGTCGATACTTACGGCTAGACCAAAGAGGATAAGTTCTTTTAGGGACATTATTTTTATTTCTTCTTCTTTGGTGAATGTGTCAATTATCATTTCTAGTCCAATGAATGATAGGACGATTAGTACAATTATATTGGGGTTTATGGGTATTAAGTTTAGTAATAATGTTCCTATGCTTTTTCCTATTAGTGGCATGAAGAAGTGGTATATTCCTACTATTATTGATAGTTTTATGATGTATTTTTTTTCTAGGTTTAATGTTCCATAGGCAAGCGCTAAGGAGAAGGCGTCCATACTTAGACTTACTGCAATTATTAATGTTATATATAGTGACATACGAAAAAACCTCCATTTAATTCTATGAATTGGAAGTTTTTTTAGAAATATTTTTCGATTATTTCTTTTACGAAGGATTTGTATTCTATTTCGTCGGTTTGTTGTTCTTCGGCTTCTAGTAGGCATATTGGTGGAAATAGGACACACCACCAGTTATTTCCTTTTCCTTCGCCTAGGGTTATTAAGAGGGATTCGTATAGTCCTTCTTGGTATTTTATTCCTTTGTATTCTTTTTCGGGAAAGTAGTTTAAGCCATAGTTGATTGTGTATGGTATGTCATAGCCAATTGTGTGCATGTAGTTCTTTAGTTTTTTGTTTAGTTGGGTTAAGTTGTTTTGAATAATTGTTCTTGCTTGTTCGATGGTTTTGGCGTCTTTTAGTAGTTCTTGCATGTATAGTTGTACTTCTGTTCTAATTTCTTGTTTTTTTTCTTGGTCGTATTCTTTGTTACTGTTGGCTATTACTCTTATTCTTATGGCTTCGTCTGGTATTTCTATTAGTTCTTCGGCTTTTACTCCTATAAACATGTATGTTATTATTATCAATGTTAATGTTATTATTGTTTTTTTCATTTTAAAATCGTTCCCTTCTATTTAATATTGGAACGATTTTGTTTTTTTATACATTTTTTTTTATTTTTTATTTATGGTATGTTTCGTTGTTTTGAATTTTGAAGGTTCTATATATTTGTTCTAGAAGAATTACTCTAAATAGTTGATGTGGGAATGTTAGTTTTGAGAATGATAGTTTTAGGTTACTTCGTTGTTTTATTGTTTCGTCTAGGCCGTATGAACCTCCTATGATGAATGTTAGGTTGGGATTTTTTTGGGTTAGTTCATCTATTTTTTTTGATAGTTCGATTGAGGTCATTTCTTTGCCTTCTATTTCCATGGTTATTATGTAGTCTTTGTTGTTTAGATGTTTTATGATGTTTTCGGCTTCTTTTTTCTTTGTTATTTCTTGGTTATTGTGGTTCATTTCTTCTGTTTCGATTATTGTTAGTTTTGTATATTTTGATATTCTTTTTTCGTATTCTTTGATGGCGTCTTTTAAGAATTGTTCTTTTATTTTTCCTACGCATATTATTTTTATCATACTTCTATTAACTCCGTTTGTTCATTTTGATGGGCGATTATGATGTTTTTGTTTTGTTTTGTGGCTTCGTCTAGGGTTTCGTTGATGGTTTTTAGGGCTATTTCGTCGGTGTTGTTTTCTTCGCTTAGGTGCGCTAATATTATGTATTTTGTGTTTTCACCGATGAATTTTGATAGGTAGTAGGCGGAGTCTTTGTTGGATAGGTGGCCTCTGTCTCCTAGTATTCTTTGTTTTATGTGGTATGGATATTTGGGGTTGTTCATGAGTAAATCTATGTCGTGGTTGCTTTCTAGTACGTATATGTTTTTGTTTTTTAAGAGGTTGTGATTTTTTTTGTTTATGTATCCTGTGTCGGTTATGTATACTAGTGATTTGTTATTGCTTTCGATTATATAGCCGTTTGAGTCTTCGGTGTCATGGGAGGTTTTGATGGCTGTTATGGTGGCGTCTTTTATTTGAATTTGATTATTTATAAATTCGTATTCGGTTACACTGTCTTTTAGTTCTTTGTACATTATTTCGGTTTGATATACTTTGGTGTGGTATTTTTTGGTGAATACTTTAAGGCCGGCGGTGTGATCGGTGTGAGTATGGGTTATTAGTATTGCATCTATTTCTTTTGGTGTTACGTTTATTTGTTTTAGTTTTTTTTCTAGTGTTAAACAGTTGATTCCTAGATCAATTAGTATTTTGGCTTCTTTGGTTTCTATGTAACAACTGTTTCCTTTGGAACCGCTTGCTAATACGCATATTTTCATTATGTGTTCTCCTTTAGCATGTTTACGAAAGTGCTGGTGTTTCTTTTGAATATTAGGTCGATGGTTGCGGTTGGGCCGTTACGGTGCTTGGCTATTATAAATTCGCTTTTGCTTGTGTTTTCGTCAATGGTGATTTGTTTGGTGTAGTAGTCGTCTCGATATAGGAAGGCGACTATGTCGGCATCTTGTTCGATTGAGCCTGATTCTCTTAGATCACTTAGTAGTGGGCGTTTGTCTTCTCTTCCTTCGACGTTTCTTGATAGTTGGGCTAAGGCTATGACGGGGACGTTTAGTTCCATGGCGAGTGTTTTTAGGGATCTTGATATTTCGGATACTTCTTGTTGTCTATTTCCTAATGTTTTTGCGGATCCGCTTATTAATTGTAGATAGTCAATTATAATTATTCCTAGTCCGCCTTCTGAGTTGTATAGTCTTCGGCATTTGGCTTTTATTTCGTTTATTGTCATTCCTGATGTGTCGTCGATAAAGAGTTTGGTTTCGGCTAGTCTGCTAATGGCTTCATTTAGTTTTTTCCAGTCATGGTGTTCTAGTTTGCCGCTTTTTAGTTTATATCCGTCGATTTGGCCTATTGATGATAGCATTCTCATGGCTAATTGTTCACCGCTCATTTCCATGTTGAATAGGGCGACTGTTTTTTCGGTGTTTAGGGCAATGTTTGTGGCTAGGTTGAGGGCAAAGGCTGTTTTTCCCATGGCAGGACGGGCGGCTATGATTATTAGTTCGTTTTCATGAAAACCGCTGGTTATTTTGTCTAGGTCGTAGTATCCAGTTGGTATTCCTGTTATTTCGCTTCTTCTTTTGCTTAGTGTTTCTAGATCGTTTTGGGTTTTTATTAGTACGTCTTGGATGCTTCTAAATTCACTGCCTGTTTTGGTTTTTACGACGTTTAGGATCTTTTTTTCGGCGTTGTCTAGGACTTCGTTGATGTCTTCTTCTTGGTTATATCCTGAACTTACTATTTGGGTTGCTTCTTCTATTAGTCTTCTTAGAATGGCTTTTTCGTTGACTATTCTTATATATTCGTCGACGTTTGCTGCGGTTGGGACGAAGTTTATTAGTTCGGTGAGGTATTCTACTCCACCTATTTGTTTTAGTAGTTTTTTATTTTCTAGTTCTTCGGTTACGGTTGTTAGGTCTACTGAGATTAGTTTTTCTCTTAGGTTTTTGATTGTTTCAAAGATTTTGGCGTGGGTGTCTAGATAAAATAGGTCTTTGTTTAGGGCTTCGATGGCTTTTTGTAGGGCGTATTTTGATAGAAACATTGCTCCTAAAACTGATTTTTCTGCGTCAATATTATGTGGCATTGTTTTGTCCATGTGCATCACCTACTTTTTTATTTCTATTTTTATATGGGCTATTACTTTCTTGTGCAAATGTATTTCTATTTCATGGTATCCTATTGATTGAATAGGGTTTGGTATATGGATGTCTTGTTTTTTTATGTTATATCCTAGTTCGTTTAGTTTTTCTTTGATTTGTTTTACTGATATGGTTCCAAACATTTGGTCTTGGTTTCCGGTTTTGGCTTGGAAACTTATTTTTTCTTTTTCTAATTTTTGTTTTATTACTTCCATGTCTTTTATTAATAAGTTTTCTTCTAAGGCTTTTTCGGCGTTTTCTTTTTTTAGTCTATTTACACTTGTGTCGGTGGCTTTGACGGCGTAGCCATTTTTTATTAAGTAGTTCATTCCGTATCCATCTTTTACTTCTTTTATTTCGCCTTTTTTGGCTTGTCCTTTGACGTCTTTTATAAATATTACTTTCATTGGTTCACTTCCTCTATTTTTTGTTTTAGTTGATTTTCTACTTCTTTTATGTTGTTTGTTGTTATTTGACAGGCGGCGTCTGTTAGGTGTCCGCCTCCTCCTAGGGCGCTCATATATTTTTCGACGTTTATGTTTCCTAGTGATCTTGCGCTTATTCCTATTTCTTTTGGGGATACTTTCCCAATTGTGAATGATGCTTCGACGTTTTCAAATCTTAGAAGATCTTCTGATAGGGTTGCAAGGTATGATGGATTGTATATTTCGTCGTCTAGGGGGCATATCATCATGTTTTTTATCATGTAACTTTTTTCGATTTGTTTTGTTCTTTTTATGTATTCTTCTTTGTTTTCTTTTAGTATTTTTTGTTTTAGGATGTTGTCGGCTCCTAAGTGCATTAGATAGGCGGCGGCTTGATGGGTTGATGTTGTTGTTTTCATGTTGTAGCCGTTGGTGTCTATTTCAATTCCTGCTAGCATGATGGTGGCGACGACGGGGTCTATGGTTGTTTTGGTGTATTTTAGATAGTTGGTTATGATTTCGGTGGTGCTTGAGAGTTTTGGTCTTATGTATTCTAGTTTGGCTTTGATTTTTTCTGTGTTGGTTATATGATGGTCTATGACAATTATATCTTTTATTTCTTTTAGTATTGGTTGATGTTCTAGTAGTTGTTGTTTATGAAGGTCGACTATTATTAAAAGGGTGTTGTTGATTTTTTGTTTGTAGTTTGTTTTGTCAATGAAGTTGATGGTTTGTTTTTTTATTTCTTGGAAGGCTTTTTTCATTGATGTGTTTAGTTTGTCGGTTGTTTTGAAGATGTAGCATTCTTTTTTTATGGCTTGATATAGTCCTAGTGATGCTCCTATGCAGTCTAAGTCGGGGTTTTTGTGTCCCATTATTATTATGTTTTGGTGATTTTTTATTTCTTTGTCTAGTTTTTTAAAGAATTCAGTCATGTTTTTCCTCCTTTTGTCTTAATTTTTGGGCTAGTTGTTTTATTTTGTTGAAACGGTGGTGAAGGCCTGGTTTGGTTATTTTGGTGTTGGTTTCTAGTGTGATGATTTCGCTTAGTTCTTGTAGTGATGCTTCTTTGTATTTTAAGCGGTAGTTGGCGGCTATTTGTTCTTTTTCGGATAGTAGTTCTAGGCCATATTTTTTTATTTCGTTTATGTCTTTGATTTGATCTGAGGCGGTTTGTATTATTCTATCGACGTTTGCTTGTTCGCAGTTGTTTAGTCTATTGGTCATGTTTACGTGGTCTCTATATATTCTTATGTCTTCGTAGTATAAGAGGGCTTTGGTGGTTCCTAGTAGTCTTAGAAAGTCGCTTATTTTTTCGGCTTCTTTTATGTATATCATGTATTTGTTTTCTCTTTTTAGTATTTTGCTGTTCAGGTTATATGTGTTTAGTAGGTTTGATATAAAGTTTGCGTATGTTTCGTTTTCTACTACTATTTCTAGGTGATATCTAGATGTTTTGGGGTCGTTTATGCTTCCTTTTGACATAAATATTCCTTTTATGTATGTTTTTATTAGATTTTCGTCGGCGATGATGTAGTTACTTGGAATATTTGTGTTTATAGAGAGGTCTTTTTTTATTTGGTTGATGTTTTCTTTTATTTCTATTATATATAGATAGTTTTTGTTGTAGTTATAACCTTTTCTTACTGTAATTTTAGGTATTAGTTTGTATGTTTCTTGAAATAAGTTAAATATTAAATTAGCGACGTCGTTATTTTCGGTTGTTATTTTGATGATTGGGTCTTTTTGTTCGTTTCTTGTGAAGGCTGATAAGAGGGTTATTTGTTCTAATTTATTGAATTTTTGTTTACTTATTTCAGTTTTTATTTGACTTGTGAATGACATTATTTTAATAGGTATGTGAATACCGCTAATGAAAGTTTTAGGGTGTCGTGTCTTATTGTTCCTTCTTCTACTTTTACTAGGTTTTCACTTATTATTTCTATGTTTTTTAGGTTTTCTTTGTCTAAAATTACAGGGTCTTTTTGTTCTAGTGTTGCGTATTTTTCGATTATGTCTTTTTTTATTTTTCCTTTATTGGCTATTACTACATCTATTTGTCTTGTTTCTAGGTATTCGTTTAGTTTGTTGATGTGGTCGCTTACTTTAAATTTGTCGGTTTCTCCTGGTTGGGTCATAATGTTACATATGTACATTATTTTGGCTTTGCTTTTTTTTAATTCGGTTTTTATTTCTTGGGGAAGGATATTGGGTATGATGCTTGTGTATAGACTTCCCATGCTTAGTATTATTAGATCGGCTTTTTTGATGGCTTGGAGTGCTTCTTTGGTTATTTCTGGTTCTTTTTTGTAGTAGATTTTTTTTATGATGCTTTCTTCTTTGGTTATTTTGTGTTCTCCTTCGATTATTTTTCCGTCGATCATTTCGGCTACTAGGGTTACTTCGCTATTTTCGGTTAGTGGTATTACTTTTCCTTTTAGGTTTAATACTTTTCCTAGGGCTTTTATTCCTTCTGATATACTTCCTGTTATGTCTGACATGGCGTGGATTAGAAAGTTGCCTACGGCGTGGCCGTTTAGGTATCCTTCGGTTTCAAATCTATAGTTAAACATTTTTTCGAATAATGGTTCTGTTTCTGATAGTGAGATTAAAACTCTTCTTATGTCGCCTACGGCTGGACTATTGAATTCTTTTCTTAGTATTCCTGATGATGATCCGTCGTCGCTTACTGATACAATAGCTGTTAGGTCAATGGGAAATTGTTTTAGTCCCCTTAACAGGGTTGATAGGCCATTTCCTCCTCCTAGTATGACTACTTTTTTATTCATATGTTTCTTCCTTTCTGTGTTTTGTTCATCAGTAAATATTATACTATTTATATTTATTTATGTAAATTTTTTTGGTTTTATTTTTGATACAATAGTTTTATTTATAGGTTTATGAAGATGGAGGAATTTTTCCTTGTCTATGGGGTTTTTGAAAGAAGTAAAAATTTGAACAAACAATTTCTTCTAAAGTTATTGAACAAATTGGAATTTAAATTATTGATTGAAGATACCGCTTGTGGTATAATTGCTTCGAGGGGTGATATTTATGGATTTTATGTCTACAAAAGAGGCTGTTCTAAAATGGGGTATTAGCGAGAGAAGAATAAGAAAATTATTAAAAGATGGAAGAATTGAAGGAGCGTTTAAAAATGGAAATAGTTGGAATATCCCTATTGATGCACTAAAACCAGTTGATAAAAGGATTGTAAAACCTGATCATAATGATTTCATTATTAATTTACCAGATAATTTTTTTGATGAAGTGGATTATTTAAAAAAAGAACTTGATAATAAAAGAACTATACCAAAAGATACATTTAGAACTATACAAGAAAAAATTAATTTGGAATGGACTTATAATAGCAATGGTATTGAAGGAAATACTTTAACCTTAAAAGAAACTCAAGTAGTTTTAGAAGGAATTACTGTTGGTGGTAAATCAATAAAGGAACACTTAGAGGCTATAAATCACGAACAGGCAATTTTGTTTTTAAATGATTTAGTAAAGGATGATAATCCAATTACTGAGTGGAACATTAAAAGTATACACTCTCTAATATTAAAAGAAATTGATAATGAAAATGCAGGAAGATATAGAAGTGAGAATGTAACTATAAAAGGAGCAACTCATATTCCTCCGGATTTTGTAAAAGTTCCTGAGTTAATGGAAAGATTAATTTTAAATTATAAAAATTGGAATAAATATCATCCAATAATTCAGGCTACGTTATTGCATGGTGAACTTGTTAAAATTCATCCTTTCGTTGATGGAAATGGAAGAACGTCAAGACTGATTATGAATTTAGATTTAATGAAGCATGGGTTTAAGACTGTAATTATAAAAAAGGAAAATAGATTACAATATTATGAAGTTTTAGATAAGGCCCATATAACGAAAGATTATACTGATTTTGTCAAATTGATAAATGGTTTAGAGGTAGAAATGTTAAGGAAATATTTAGAGTTATTGTAGGTTAAGTTTTTAATGAGTTATGATTGGTATAAGTGATTTTTTTAAACATTTAATATAAAAATATATTGTGAAATAGTAAACGGGCTCAAATAAAGTTTAAAACAATAAAAAAACTAGTAATTTATCATATGATATTTTATTAGTTTTTTTTATTTCATTATTAAGGAATAATTTTTGATTTTGAGACGGTTATTACTGGTCTTATCCCTGCATAATTTAATGAGTCATAACTATTGGGACCAAAAGTTCCATCAGTTCCGTTTATTCTCCATGCCATGTCGGATCTAGTTTCTGAAATATATGCTGATACTGTCCAGTATCCTTGTGGATCTTCATTAGTTCCAATATTACATCCATTATTTATACAATTTTTTGTATTATCAAATAGCCAGGCATAATTACTTGGATTGGTTGAACTTGCCACTTGGGTTGACCAATTAGTATCTGTTCCGTAGGCTCCATCTAGGTAATACCAACCCCCTGATATTGTCCAATCTGATTTTCTTACTATACCTGTTACTTCCTCCGCACTTATTAATCTTGCTTTATTTCCATATTGTGAATAATCTACTGTATATGTTTTAGTACCAACATTATAATTACATGTTAAAGTATAATTAATTGGTTTTTCTGTTCCTTGCCAATTCTCTGTATTTTCCTTTAATTTGTCTAGTACATCTTTTGGTCCATTAAAACTTCCAATAATTCTTCCATTTTCGTCTTTTCCGTCAACTTTATCACTCCAAGGTGTATTATTGATAATATTATGATCTAGTATCATTGTGTATTTATTGTCTGACACTTCATATACATACCATTTCATACAGCCTTCTTTTATTTCCGATTTACTTTGAGAATCAATGTAATTATCTTTACACTCAGTTCCATTTGTAACATCAAAATATATAGGTATTCCAATACATTTTCCTTTTTCCGTTGAGTATACTTCTCCTCCTATCATTGTTACTTTGTAGTCACCTATGGTTAGACATGCTGCTTCTACTGAGCCTTCATCTAGAACTACACTTCCTCCTTCTGGGGCTTTCCCTGTAAAGGGAATCGTTGTTGGAGTTGTGTTTGATCCATTTAATAGTTCTCCATTACTATTTAGATTAAAGAATCCATCTAAATC
>CANRPB010000021.1 GCA_947632415.1 uncultured Bacilli bacterium | reverse complement strand
ATTTTTATAATCAAAATTATTACATAATATAATCAAAAAAAATTCATTATTACAAGATAATCTGATATAATATAACTGTGCGAAAACAATAAATAAGTGAACAATCAAATTAAAAAAAATTGTATTTCAAAAAGGAGAGATAAAACATGAATATATATAATACTCTATCAAGAAAAATAGAAAAATTTATACCCAACGAAGAAGGTAAAGTAAAAATGTATACATGCGGACCAACAGTGTACCACTATGCCCATATTGGAAATTTAAGAAACTACATCATGGAAGATATATTAGAAAAATCACTTAATTACTTAGGATACAAAGTAGACCGCGTTATGAACATAACCGATGTAGGTCATCTATCAAGTGACTCTGATTCAGGTGAAGATAAAATGTTAAAAGGCGCTAAAAGAGAAAAAAAATCAGTATTAGAAATAGCCGATTTTTACACAGAAGCATTCTTTAAAGACTGTCAAAAACTAAATATAAAAAAACCTGATAAAGTCGTAAAAGCAACATCTTGCATTGACGAATATATAAAAATAATAGAAGGACTTTTAAAAAAAGAATACGCATATATCTCAAATGGTAATGTTTACTTTGATACAACCAAATTAAATGACTATTATGTCCTAACTAATCATAAAGAGGATGAAATGGTAGTAGGAGTAAGAAATGGAGTAGAAGAAGACCAAAACAAAAAAAATCAAGCCGACTTTGTCTTATGGTTTACAAAATCAAAATTTGAAGACCAAGAACTAAAATGGAATAGCCCTTGGGGATTAGGATATCCTGGATGGCACATCGAATGCTCTGGAATAGCGCTAAAATACTTAGGAGAATATCTAGATATACATTGTGGAGGAGTCGACAATATATTCCCACATCATACCAATGAAATCGCCCAATCAGAAAGCTATTTGGGACATAAATGGTGTAATTACTGGGTTCATAACGAACACCTAAATGATAAAACAGGAAAAATGAGCAAATCAAAAGGAGAATTCTTAACCATATCACTACTAGAAGAAAAAGGAATTAATCCACTAGCGTACCGTTATTTTTGTCTACAGTCACACTATCGAAAAACATTACTATTTACATTTGAAGCCTTAGAAAAAGCCCAAAACACCTACAATAAATTAAAAAACAAAATTGCAAACTTAAAAATAGACAACAACGAACAACTAGAAGAAAATATTATAGAAAAATACAAAGAGCAATTTAAAAAAGCAATTGAAAACGACATGAATACATCACTAATGCTAACGACGTTATATGATGTATTAAAAGAAAACACTAATAATAAAACAAAAATAAAAATAATAGAAATACTCGACGAAGTATTATCACTTGACCTATTAAAAAAAGAAAAAATAGATCAAGAACTATTATTAAAAATAAACGAACTAATTGAAAAAAGAAACATTGCTAAACAAAACAAAAACTACGAAGAAGCCGACAAAATAAGAAACGAACTAGAAAAAATGCATGTCATAATAAAAGACACAAGAGAAAAAACAATCTTTGAAATAAGATAGTAAGAGTCAAGAACTCTTTTTTTGTTTTAAAAAAAGAGACAACCAAGTCATCTCTTATTATTTTTTATTCAAATTATTTAAAATATCCGTTATACTTCCAAAACTACTTGTCTTCTTATCTGATTCAGTATTACTTTCACTAACATTATCAACTTTATTTATATTATTTATAACATCATTAATACCTAAATTATTACTATCAGTGTGATTATCAACAGTACTTGAAGAATAATTATCAACATTCATGTTATTATTATAAGAAATAGGCTCTTGCAAATTACTATTCAAATTAACATTATCTATATTATTAAAAGTAGTATTAACATTTTCCTGTGAATTAACTTGAGCCTCAGGAGTAACTTCTGAACTAACTTCAGGTTCATGGACATTATTTTCAGTTTCATAAACATTATTAGGTAATACCTCATTATTTACCACTGTATCTTGTTCATTGCTTGCATTATCTATCTCATTCATAACATTACTCATACTAAATGGATCACTTTGAACTTGTTTATTTTCTACCTTAGCAGCGTTATTAGCAATCTCAGTATAATTCAAAGCCTTCTTTAAACTATATGTATTAGCAAGTTTCTCATCATCTTCAAGTTCAATAAGTTTAAGCAATTCTTCAAACGTAGTCAAACCTTGTTCAACCTTTTCAAGACCATCCTGTAACAACGTAATAACATCAGAATTATAAACCAATTCTCTTAATTCTTCTTTTCTCATGTTTTCACTAATCGCATCTTTAATAGCCTGATTAATAACTAAAACCTCATGAATAGCGATTCGACCACTATAACCATTTCCACACTCGTCACATCCACCAGTAGAATAAATCTCATTAACCTCACGACCTAAAACTCTTCTAAAAATATCTTTTTCATACTGACTAGTAGGTCTTTTAACGCGACAATGAGGACATAATCTACGTGCTAACTTTTGTGAAATAATACCAGTAAGAGCACTAGACAACAAATATCTCTCAACCTCCATATCAAGCAATCTTTCGATAGTATTTAAAGAGTCATTAGTATGGATTGTCGATAAAACCAAATGTCCCGTAATAGACGCACGAACAGCAATCTTAGCAGTTTCAGTATCACGAATTTCTCCAATCATTATGATATTAGGGTCTTGTCTTAAAATAGACCTTAACGCCGTAGCAAAGTCAAGTCCAATCTCACTATTAGTTTGAATTTGATTAATACCTGCTATATTCATTTCAATAGGATCCTCAACTGTAATAATATTGGTTTCTTCTTTATTCAACTTGTGTAAAATTGAATAAACAGTAGTCGATTTACCACTACCAGTCGCACCAGTTATCAAAACGATACCATTAGGAACATTAATCATCTGCATAACCTTTTTTAAGTTAACATCACTAAAACCTAAATTCTCTAAACCAGAATTACTCATACTATAATCAAGCAATCTAATAACAATTTTTTCGCCCTCAACTGTCGGAATAGAAGAAACACGCAAATCCAAATTGATATTCTTAATAGTAGCCTTAATCGCACCATCTTGAGGTAATCTAGATTCAGTAATATTCATACCAGATATAATCTTAATACGAGTAATTAAATTCTTCTTAATTGAATTAGGAACCTCAACATAATCCTGTAACATTCCATCAATTCTAATTCTAACCTTCATATATTGTTCAAGTGGATCAAAGTGAATATCACTCGCACCCATTTTACTAGCATCAACTAATATGTCATTAACAGCCTCAACAACTGGTGTTTTTTCAAAGTCTATTGTCTTTAACATTTTATCATCCCCTCTAAAATTCTTAAATCTTCTACTTTTGACTAGCATTTAGACTAAATATATTATATAATAATAATATAATAAAAACAAGATAGAGGAGTAATTTTATGAGAAAAAATAACAAAGGGTTCGTAATAACAGAAGTTTTAATCTTATCAACTGTAATAGTTGGACTACTAGTTTTTATGTACATTCAATTTAAAAATATCAATAGAAGCTATCAATATAGTTTTACCTATGATACTGTTGAAGGTATGTACTTAGCAAACAACATCATAAACTACATAAATGAAAAAGAATATGACACCTTAGTAGAAAAACTTAATCAATCAGGAAAAAATTATCTAGATATAACTAAATGTGACGTAGACATTTTCTCAACCAGTAGTTATTGTCAAAAATTATTTGACGCATCTAAAGTAGAACAAGTAATATTCACCGAAGAAAACCTATCCAAATTAAAAACAAATATGAATGGTATAAACGAAGACATGAAAAAATACATCAATCAAATTCAAACCATAAACTCTAAAACTGACCATCGTATAATTATAAAATATAAAAATCAAACATTTACAACCATGAGATTTAATAAAGATAATGCATATGTAGAAAACGGTTTAATTACACATTTAGACGCAATAAATAATACTGGAAGTGGACATGATAGTGGTACGCCAACATGGAAAGACTTAAGCAATAACGGTAATGATGCAACACTATATAACGCTCCATCATGGAGTAATAACTCATTAGTATTTGATGGATCATCAACTTATGCAAGACTAGAAAATACCAAAAATATGTCATATACTGGTGGTATTACTTGGGAAATTAGAGTAAATATTTTATCAGCAATAGGTCATAATGATAGTAATAATGTAGAATTTTTTGGAAATTGGGATACCGCTGGAGGCGGAGGAATATCATATAGCCAAGGCCAGTATTTTTATAGTATGCTTTATAATAATAGTAATTATCAATCTGCTACACCATCAAATTTAACTCACAACTTGAATGAATTTTATACCGTAACTATGACATATGATAATCAAACAGAAAAATTATACGTTAATGGAGAAAAAATTGGTGAAGTAAATGTTTCTGGGAATATTTCAGTTTCTTCGGTTCCACTTGCCATAGGTGGAAATCCCAAAGCAACAGGAATGGATGATTATGCTAATATAGAAGTTCAAAACGTTTTAATATATAATAGGGCTTTATCAGAAAACGAAGTACAAAGAAACTATCAAGCCGATCAAGCAAGATATTAGAGGTGAAATATGAAGAATAACAAAGGATTTACAATCATTGAATTAATAGTATCATTTGTACTGTCAATGATAATTGTAGTGATACTATTTCAATTAATTATCAATTTAAAAGAAATATACTCATCATCTGGTATAAAAACAGAAATGTTAAACAAGCAAAATATAATGACTGATAAAATATACACCGATCTAACATCTAAGCAAGTTATCTCGGTATCACGATGTAGCGAACAAACAACTTGTCTAAACTTCCAATATGCTAATGGAAAAATAAAACAACTAATAGTAAATGAAACAGAAAAAACTCTATCATATGATAACTACACAATAAAATTAAACAAAAACTTTAATTTTAAAGACATAAGCATAAAAACAGAAACAACAGAACTTCAAAACACCTATAATGGTATCCTTGAAATAAATATACCAATATATAACGACCTATTTAAAGACACAAATTTTGGACTAAACATAGTATATATTTATAATAACTCACAAAATATAGAAGTCTAAATAAACTTAAGCCAAAAATCAAACAACACATAAAATAAAAAAGATGAAACTAAAGAATGAATAATACGTGCGACTAAAAAAGGAAAATATTTAATTTTCGTATCACTTAAAATACTAATTATTTGCATATGAACGCTAATGCCACCAAATGAAATAATAAAAACCGACAGCGTTCCCTTAATCTTTAAAGGAATATCAAGTAAACTAACATATTTTAACCCCTGAGTCATCTCCACAATACCATTTAAAATACTTTGGTAATAACTAGATAAACTAATATTATTATCAATTATAGTTGTAATAACTAAAAACAAAGTAACAACACCAAAAATAAGCAATAACGTATTTATACCATTCATCAAAGCATCACTGACAACAACCCCAAAAGGTCTATTATTTTCCATTCTTTTTTTATGCATATTTATAATAGCCCTTTTTAAAGAAACATGAGTATCCTCACGACTACTAACACAATAATTCCTAAAAGCCAATCCAACAAAAAAATTGCCAAGATAATGACACAACAAAATTAAAAGACCAACTTCTTTATTATTTAAAAACAATATCGAAACAGTACCCAAAATAAACAAAGGATTAGAAAAATGCGTAAAAGTAAGCAACTTAGTACCCTCACGCTCAGTTATAAGCCCCTTCAAATAAAGTTCCCTAACATACTTAGAATTACTAGGAAATCCACTCACAAGACTCATAATAAAAACAAACGCTCCCACACCTTTGACTTTAAAAAACTTATTCATGACAGGCTTAAATAACTCACCAACTAATTCAATAAAACCATAATTAATAAGAATTTCCGATAAAACAAAAAACGGAAATAATGAAGGAAAAATATTATTCTTCCACACATTAAAAGAAAACCCAACTGTTTCTAATATCGTACTAGAAGAAGTAAGAATCTCAAACATAACAAACAGTAATACCGCCATAATTAAAACACTTGATATAATTTTCTTCATAAAAAACACCCTCTAATGATATACTAAAATGAAAGGAGAAAACATGTTTACTAAATTATATGAACAAATAAAAAAATATATAAAAAAAGAATATAAATTCTTAATCACGTTAATAGCGCTACTACTATTATTTACTATAAAACTCCCATATTACATAGATATCCCTGGAGGCATAATTAACATATCCGATAGAATAAAAATCGATGACAAAAATAATTTACAAGGCACTCTAAACTTTGCATACGTATCAGAACTCCAAGCAACCATTCCAACACTAATAATCGAAAAACTAAATCCTAACTGGGATCTAATAAAAAAAGAAGAAATAATAATGGAAAACGAAACCCTAGCCGAAGCCCAATTTAGAGATGAATTAAGTCTTAAAGAAGCAGTAAGCAATGCTTTATATGCCGGATTTAAAGAAGCCAAAAAAGAATTTAAAGTAAAAAACACAAAACTATATGTAACATACTTAGCAGACACAGCCCAAACCGACTTAAAAGTAGGGGACCAAATTATAAAAATAGACGATAAAGAAATAAAAGCTAAAAAAGACTTAGAATATGTCCAAACTAAACAGGAAAACGATAAAGTAACCATAACTGTTTTAAATAACAATAAACAATACACAAGAACTGCTACTTTAATAAAACTAGAGGATAAAATTTTAATAGGCGCCTCCCTAGGAGAAACATTCGATATCGACACTAATCATGATATCGCCATAAGTTATAAATCACGAGAAAGTGGCCCATCAGGAGGCATGATGATGGCTTTAACAATATATAGCAATCTAACTAATACTGACTTAACACATGGAAAAACCATTGTCGGAACAGGAACAATCGACAAAGACGGAAAAGTTGGAAGCATTGGTGGCGTAAAATACAAACTAATGGGAGCCGTTAAAAACAACGCTAGTATATTCTTAGTTCCAAACGGAGAAAACTACGAAGAAGCCATCAAAATAAGAGAAAAAAACAACTACAACATAAAAATAATAGGTGTATCAACCTTAAAAGAAGCCATAGATAGTCTTATCAGCACTAAATAAAAGTGCTGTCTTTTTTTAAAATCTTTCTATAAAAAAAAGGATTTTCACAAAAAAAATCGTATTATAATTATGATGCCTAATATAGAAAGAAGGAAAAAAATGAAAGAAAAAATATTCAAATACAAATACTACATAATTATAATACTAGTATTAATGATAATATCAATAGTTATTTTTAACACAACAAAACATACAAGTCAGGAATCAACCGTTCAACTAGAAGCACTAACTGAAACAGAACCAGTTGAAGAAAAAGTAGAAGAGCCCCAAAAAATCAAATTTGACATCAAAGGTGAAGTAATAACCCCAGGAGTTTACGAAATAGAAGCAGGAAAAAGAGTCAGCGATGCCATCGAAAAAAGTGGCGGACTAACTGAAAACGCTGATACCACCCTTATTAATTTAAGTAAAAATATAACTGATGAAATGGTTATAATTATTTATAATAAAAATGAAATCGAAAAACTAAGACAAGAATTAACAACTACTAAAACAGTTATAGAATATATCGAAAAAGAATGTAGTTGCCCAGATACTATCAACGACGCTTGTACAACACCAGCCCAAACTGACAAAACTGACAATAAAACGTTAGACCCTAATCAAAAAATAAACATAAACACTGCCACTAAAGAAGAACTAATGCTACTATCAGGAATAGGAGAAAGCAAAGCCGAAGCTATAATAAAATATCGAGAAGAAAACGGCGCATTCCAAGACATCAACGACCTAACTAAAGTAAGTGGCATAGGTGAAAGTGTACTTGAAAAAATTAAGAATAATATTACTATATAAAGTAATTATTATATCATTACTAATAACTTTAGGTATTACATATTATCGAATTAAAAATGAAACCGAAAAAGCATACCCAAATGAAGTTACTATAACTGGTATCGTAACCAACATCAAAAAAGAAAACACCAAAACGCAAATTGAACTAAAAAGCACCGAAAAAATATTAATAAACTACTATGATGATATCGATATCAATATCGGAGATGAAATAAAAGTACAAGGACAACTAGAAATACCACCTGAAAACACCGTATTTAATTTATTTAACTACAAAAAATATCTAAAAAGTAAAAAAATAAACTATCTAATAACACCAACTACAATCATTAAAATAAAATCAACCAACCAAATCAAATATCAAATCAAAAACAAAATCATAGAATACATAGATAGTTATAAATCCAAAAACTACCTTCAAACGTTTCTTCTAGGAGACAATAGCGCTATATCCGAAGAAACAATCGCATCATATAAACAAAACGGTATTAGCCACTTATTCGCCGTCTCAGGAATGCATCTATCACTTTTTTCAGTAATACTAATTTTTATTCTAAAAAAAATAAAAATCAAAGAAAACATTATCTTTATCATTATATCCATAACATTTATCTTCTTTGCTTTTCTAACAAACTACACACCATCAATTTTACGAGCACTTCTAATGTATATCTTCTTAAATATAAACAAAATATTAAATTTAAAAATAAAAAGTATCTACATACTTATAATTACATTTGAAATACTAGTGCTATATAATCCCTTTTATTTATATCATATAGGATTTCAATTCAGTTATACAGTAAGTTTCTTTTTAATTCTATTTAATAATATTATAAACAATCAAAAAGGATATATCAAAAAAACGTTAATAACCAGTTTAATAGCGTGGCTATCAAGCATCCCAATAAGCATCAACAACTTCTTTGAAATAAACCCCTTAGCACCACTAATAAATATCATTTTTATTCCCTTTATTTCATTTATAATATTTCCCATGTCATTAATAACAATACTAATAAAACCACTAGATAACATTTTCTTATTTTTAACCACTATCTTAGAAACGATATCACTAAATATCACTCATATAAACATAACTATACCCTTAGCGCACATTCCATGGTATGTAACAATCATTTACTACTTATTAATAATCATATTTATAAAGGGAATAAACACCAAGCAAATTAAAAATTTCCTACCACTTTTATTTGCAATAATCATTCATTTAAACATCAAAAACATAATACCAAGTGAAGCATTAACCATAATAGACGTAGGACAAGGAGATAGTGCTTTACTTGAACTAAAAAACAACAAAAACATTCTAATTGATACAGGAGGAAACATCTATAATCCAAATACAATCACAAACAACAGAATAATACCATATCTAAAATCCCTTGGAATAAAAAAACTAGACTATCTAATTATTACCCATGGCGACTTTGATCACATGGGAGAAAGCCTCAATATAGTTAATAACTTTCCAATTGACCAAGTTATTCTCAATAACGATGCCTACAATGAACTAGAACAATCATTAATTAAAAACTTAAACAACAAAAACATAAAATACTATAACAACGTAGAAACACTAAATATAGACAATAACAAACTATATTTTTTAAACACCAAGCAATACGATAACGAAAATGATAACAGCAATGTAATATACCTAAATTACAACAACTATAAAATACTATTAATGGGCGATGCTGGAGTAGATAAAGAAAAAGACATAATCGAAAAATATCAATTGAGCGATATTGACTTTATAAAAATAGGACACCATGGTTCCGACACCAGTTCCTCAAAAAATTTTATCGATAAAATAAATCCCAAATATTCCCTTATTTCCGTTGGAAAAAACAATCGATATGGTCACCCTAAAACCTCCGTCTTAGATATTTTATCAAAAACCCAAATATTTAGAACCGACATCGATGGCAGTATCAAAATAACTCTAAATAAAAAAGGATATAAAATAAAAACAAGTAGTCAATCATCCACACCATAAAATATCATCAAAATATAATATTAATGAATAAAAAATGCACTTAAAAGACATATAATTTAACAAATACGTATATACTAAAAATAGAACACCAAAGATAGGCCGCTAATCGCAAATTAGCGTTTATATATAGATTAAAGACTGTTAACAGATATAACAGTCTTTTTATACTTATGATAATTACAATATAAAATTTATCTTTTTTTAATCCCATAAACCTCATCACGAGGATCAAAAAACAAATCATTTTTAAATGGTCGGTAAGTTAAATATCCCAATATAATATAACCCATAATCATCAATAAAATCCATATAATCATATTATTTTTTTCATCCATACTAAGAATATAATAACTCATAATATAAACAATGATATAAGTAACAAGCATCAATCCAATTGCTAAAAACATATTCTCACCAATACTATAATAAATTGGTAAAAAAAGAGCCAAATAAATAATAATACTAGAAAAACTTAAAACAAATAAATTAAGAAAAAAATTATGAGAATAAACCCTCTTTAAAACAAAAAAATCAACAATACCATAAAGTAAAATAGAAGTATATAAAATCTTCATATGTTCCCAAATACTCTCATTAACAGGGAAAAATATCGAAAATGCAAAATTCGGCAATAACTGATACATAAAATGACATAAAAAAGCCAAAACAAATGTACCTACAATAGCAATTACCCGTGATTTTTTTAAACTCATAAAAACCTCCCTTTAGTAAATAATAAAACTGGTGATAATATGAAAATAAGACTCGGCTATGTAGCCCTATCAAAAACCATAGACATAACAACATCTCATACCATCACATACACAAACTATAAAAAAGACCCTGATACCAAAAAACTAGAAAAAATTATCAATAAAAATCTCGATGCATTAGAACAAATTTTAATATACAACAAAAGAAACAATATTCATTTTTATCGTATGTCATCTAATATCTTCCCCTTAGCAACTCATCCTAATATAAAATATAACGCCATAAAAATATTTGCAAATAGACTAAAAAAAATAGGGAATATAATTAAAGACAACAATATGAGAGTAGACATTCACTTAGATCAATACTGCGTTCTTAACAGTATTAACGAAGAAGTAGTGAAGTCTACTATTAATATAATCAAATTTTATAAAAATATGTTTAAAGCCATGGAACTAAAAACAAAGATGATTATTCACATAGGAAGCGCTACCAACGGCAAACAAGAAGGAATAAAACGCTTCATCGATAACTTCAAAAAATTAGATAAAGAATCGAGATCCATGCTGATAATTGAAAACGATGACAAAGTATATAATGTCAAAGATACACTTATGATAGCCCAACAATTAAAAATACCTATGGTTTTAGATTATCATCACTATATATGTAATAATGAAGGAGAAAACATAAACGACTATATAAAAGAAATATTTAAAACGTGGCAAGAAACACCCAAAATACACTTTTCATCACCAAAAAACAAAAAAGAAAAAAGAGCTCATCACGATTATATAAATAGCGATGACTTTATAAATTTTCTAAATAAAATAAGCAAAATCAAAACCGATTTTGATATCATGATTGAAGCCAAAGAAAAAGACAATGCCCTATTCAAACTTGTAAGAGAATTAAAATATAAAAATTATAAATTTATAGATGATACAACCCTAAAAATATGATATAATGGTGCTGGACAAAAATATTGACAATTACCATATAAAATAGTATAGTAAACTTAAACACTGGGAGGTATTTATGAAAAAATTAAATAAAAACATTGAAGTTGTCTTTTTGAATCCATACGAAGCAGAAATAACTAGAAGAGTCCATGGACTTGAAAAAGTAGTCTCTAATTTAGATGACAATGCCATATTAAAAGAAGGAGAAAATGTAAGATTTTGTTCAAGATTAGAAATAATAAACTTTATTCAAGAACAAAACAGATCAAAAAAACTTGCTAAAGGCATAAAAGAAAATTTGCCTGATGAACAAATTTACATATTTGATATAAAAGAATCCGATGATGAAATAACTAGAATAAAAATAAACATTCCATCACACTTATATGAGAATGACCATAATTTACAATATCAAGCCAAGGCACTAGATTTTGTTACTTCCATTAATATTCGAAATATCAGAAAAAAACGTATACAAGCTGTGCTTGCTACTGGAGTATTGTTAGTAGCCGGAACAGCACTAGGATCAGTTACTGTCAATGCCTTTGTTAAAGAACAAGAAAATAATGCCAAAATGAATCAAGATTATGTTGATTATTTACGTAATGAAAGCAGAAAGAATGGCTATGACTTTGATAACAACACTTATTATGTAGATGAAACAGAACAATCAAAAACTCGATAAAGAGTTTTTTTGTTCAATAAGAAAGTGATATGATGAAATATATAAAAGGAATATATAAGAAAAGTATTTTTCAAAGTGATAAAGGCTATGTAATAGGACTTTTTAAACTCAAAGAAACAAACGACGAAGACGTAAAAATATATCTAAACAAAACCATAACCTTCACTGGTTATTTTGCTGAATTAACCCAAGAAAGTAACTATACTTTTTATGGAGAATTAATCGAACACCCCAAATATGGATATCAATACGAAGTAAGAGAATACGAAAGACTAAAACCAAGTGATAAAGAAGGAATAATCGAATTTCTATGTAGTGATTTATTTAAAGGAATAGGAGAAAACCTCGCCCGTAATATTGTTACAACACTAGGGAATGATTGCTTGGATATGATACTAGAAGATAGATCATGCCTATCACTAGTACCCAAATTAACCAAAAAAAAAGCCGACTTAATCTATAATACTCTAAGTACCTACGAAGAAAGTCACAATACAATTGTATACTTAACAGAAATAGGCTTTTCCATGCAAGATGCCCTAGAAATATATAAGTGCTACAAAGACTTCACAATAAATAAAATCCAAAACAATATATATAGTATCCTAGATAAGATAGATGATATTTCCTTCACCAAAATAGACACTATCGCCTTAAATATGGATACATCTTATGACGATCAAAATAGAATTAAATACTGTATTTTATACATAATGAAAACAATAACATATCAAAACGGTGATACATATCTAACATTCGATGAAATATACGAACAAACATGTAAATATTTAAATTTAGAAATAGACATAAACCTCTTTAAAAGCTACTTAAATGAACTAATAAACGAATATAAAATCATCACAGACTATGAAAAATACTATTTAAAAGACATATTTTCTTCGGAAATGGAAATAATAAAAAAAATAAAAATACTTAATACCATTAAAACTATCGAATATAAAACTATCGACAAAAAAATAAAAGAACTAGAAAATAAAATAAATATAACATACAATAACGATCAATTAGAAGCTATCAAAAAATCCCTAACCGAAAATATAACTATAATAACAGGCGGTCCAGGTACAGGCAAAACAACCATTATCAAAGCAATAGTAACGCTATATCAAGAACTAAATAACTTAAACGATGAACAACTAATAAACCAAACTGCTTTATTAGCGCCAACAGGACGAGCCAGCAAGCGATTAAGCGAATCAACAACCTTGCCCGCAAGCACTATTCACCGCTTCCTAAAATGGAATAAAGAAACCAATGAATTTGCCATTAACGAATTTGAAAAAGCCAACCAAAAATTAATCATAATCGACGAAGTAAGTATGATCGATATAAACTTATTATCAAGCCTTTTTAAAGGACTAAAAGATGATATAAAATTAATCATGGTAGGTGACGATAACCAATTACCAAGTGTTGGACCAGGGCAAGTCCTAAAAGACTTAATCAACTCTAAGACCATACCGACAGTAAAATTAAATCTCTTATATCGACAAAAAGATGATTCCTACATCAACATATTAGCAGAAGAAATAAGAAATGATTGCCTATCAGAAACTTTTAGACAAACCAAAAGCGACTATACATTTTTAGAATGTCCTTCCATCAATATCAAAAAAAGTCTTGCTAATATATGCACCCAAATTGTCAAAAAAGGATACAACTATAAACAAGTTCAAATAATGGCACCAATGTATGCCGGAATAGTTGGTATAGACTCCTTAAACAAAACACTACAAGAAGTATTTAATCCTTATGACGACGCTAAAAGACAAATCGAATATGGAGATATAATTTTTAGAGAAAATGACAAAGTTTTACAACTAGTAAACATGCCAGATGAAAATGTTTTCAATGGAGATATAGGTGTAATAAAAGAAATAATAATGTCCAATAAATCTGAAAGTAAAAAAAATGAAATATATGTTGACTACGATGGAAATATAGTAAAATATTTACCAAAAGACTTCAACAAAATAAAACACGGTTTTATAATTAGTATTCATAAATCACAAGGAAGTGAATTTGAAATAGTAATTATTCCAGTATCAAAAAGTTATAAAAGAATGCTATATAAAAAACTAATATATACAGGAATAACAAGAGCTAAAAGAAAATTAATCCTCCTAGGTGAACCAGAAGCATTTATATATAGTGTTAACAATAATAACGAATATATAAGAAAAACATCCCTAGAACAAAATTTAAAAAAATTTTTGAATAAAAAATAAAAAACAAACAATAATAATAATGTATATAAGATAATTTATATACGAACTCTTCTAGCTGTGAGGTGATTTTATGAAAATGGCAAAATCTATGGCCTTAATGGCAATGGGTGGTCTATCAGTAATGGCTTATCAAAAATATAAAAAACCATTAATGAAAAAAATGACTAAAGCAATGAACAAAGTTGACGATAAGTTAGAAGAAATAATGTAAAAAGTCCTCCAATACGGAGGATTTTTTCTTAAGTGAAAAAAACTATTGCTAAAAAACATTTTTTTTGATATATTATTAATGTAGAATTATAGCAAAGATAAAATTACTGCAAGCGCTATAGTTCTATAAGGGAAAAGTGAAAAGGAGGAAAAAAATGGAAAATAAAGAAATAAAGTTAACTAATAGTAACCTAGGGGGGGGGGGCACGAAAGACTAGTAAAATAAAGGCTTTCACCCTCATAGAACTATTAGCTATAATTGTAATACTTGCGATAATTGCAGTAATAACTGTCCCAATAATATTAAATATAATTGAAAATTCAAGAAAGGGAGCAGCGATAGACTCAGCCTATGGCTATAGAGATGCCGTAAACCAATACTATATATCAGAACTAACCAAAATAGGAGAGAAAGACCTAGATGGATTTTTTAATCTAAATAGTAATGGCGAATTACTAAATGGATCAAACAAAACTCCAACAACCATTCCATTTACAGGGAAAGCTCCAGAAGGAGGAAGTGTAGTATTAGATGAAGGTTCAGTAGAAGCTGCATGTCTAACCATAGGCGACTATAAAGTAACAATGATAGGAGGAGAAGTATATTCAACGGAAAAAGGGAAATGTAATGGAATAGAAGTATACTTGAATCCAAAACCAGATGATGGCAAAACTACAAGTTGTACAAAGGAAGATTATAATAGTAATTCAGGTACAGATAAAAAAGAAGGATGTATGAAATGGTATGTATATGATGTATCAGACAATGGATATACAATGATACTAGACCATAGTACAACTGAAACAGGAGTAGCTTGGGCATCAAAAGCTGATTATGATGCAACTAATGGAAAAGCAACAGAGTTAGGAATAACATATTTTGGGACAGACCCAACTGGTGACTATGGAACAAATGGAAATAATAACAAAGGTCCATTGACAGTATTGAAAAAGTTAAAAGAAGATACGAATGATTGGAATGCAATACCAGAAAGAACAGATACATATACAGCAGCAACAGATACAAATGGTAATGGCTATACAATAAATTACAGTGGTTATAAATCAAAATTAATAAGTGCCGAAGAAGTGGCAGCCATAGTAAGGAAGTCTGATTGGGATACATCACAAGAATATTTTTATTTAGACGGAGCATATAGTACCAGTGATACCAATGGAAAGTGGCAAACACAAGTGGCTAATGCATCCAATCTAAGTAATTATGCATGGTTGTATAATAATCTAACAAATTGTGAAACTTATGGTTGTAGTAAAAAAACAAATACTGCCAATGCATATGGATATTGGACAAGTACGGCCCGCGTCGGTGGTTCTTCTATTGCGTGGCCTGTGCACTTCTATGGCGCCTTGAACACTGATTATGTGCATGGCTCCTACCGCGGCGTCCGCCCAGTTATAACCGTCTCTAAATCTAAAATCATTTCTTAATAATTTTATTAAAAATCTGATAAAAATCAATAAATTTGATATTTTTTCAGATTTTTTTGTATTTTAAGAAGGAATTTCAAAATAAAA
>CANRPB010000020.1 GCA_947632415.1 uncultured Bacilli bacterium | reverse complement strand
TATGTGTATGATGTATCAGACAATGGATATACAATGATACTAGATCATAATACATCAAATGGAATAGCCTGGGCATCACAAACTGATTATGAAAATGCTGAATCTAAAGCAAAAGAATTAGGAATAGAATATTCGAATGGAACAGTTCCAATCGGTAATTATGAAGATTGTAAAACAAGTAGCGGAGTAACGGGATGCAATTATAGAGGCCCATTAACAGCTTTAAAGACTTTAAAAGAGGATACAAAAGATTGGACAATACAAAATAGAACTGACTCGTATACTGCAGCTACTGGTTCAAGCGGTAATAGTTACACTATAGATTATAGTAAATATAAAGCAAAATTAATAAGTGCCGAAGAAGTAAATAATATAGTAAGAAAATCTGATCCGACAAGTTACTGGTATTACTTAGATTCATTGGATCAAAACGAACCAACAAGATCAAAAGGGTCAAGTGCATATGCATGGTTATATAGTAATTTACATGATTGTGAAAGTCATGGATGTAATGTAAACCTACAAAGTCCAGCTATATTGGCATATTGGACAAGTACGGCGGCTCGCGTCGGTGGTTCTTCTTATGCGTGGGTTATGTGTAGCCATGGCTACTTGACTAGTTATTATGATGTGGCTGGCACCAGCCGCGGCATTCGCCCAGTTGTAACAGTTTCTAAATTTGATATAATATCATAGAAAAAAGTCAATGATTAATCATTGGCTTTTTATTCTAGTGCTTTCATAATTTTAGGAATAACTTGTTTTTTTCTTGAAACACAACCGTCTAAGTAACATCCTTGTTCAATGTTTTCAATGTCAAAGGCATTGGAAATGATTTCTCTGGCATTTTCATTGAAATAAATATAAGAACCATTTTTAAGAATATCTGTGATAAAGAATGCGAAAACATCATAGTTATTATTTTCAGCATTTTTATTAATTAATTCTTTATATGTGTTAATACTATCATTGAAGTCATTAATATCGAATGTTGATACTTGTGTAACGCCTATTTTTTTGTTGTTTACTTCGTATACTTTGAAGTCACCAAATAGGATATCTTCTTCTGTTTTTCCTTTTAATGAAGTTCCTGCTTTTAACATGTTTAGTCCATATTCATTTAGATCGACTTTGGCGATTTCTGCTAGTTCTTTGGCTGTTTGTTTATCTAGTTCTGTGGTTGTTGGTGATACAAATAGTAGGGTATCTGAAATGATACCTGATAACATTAGTCCAGCAATTTCTTGTGGTACTTCGATATTATGTTCTTTGTACATTTTATAAATAACTGTATTATCGCTTCCTACTGGCATGTTTCTGAAGTTAATTGGTGAACTTGTTCCAATAGATCCGATATTATGATGATCGACTATTTCGAGGATTTCGGCTTCATTTAAACCGTCAACACTTTGGTCATATTCGTTATGATCTACTAACATTACTTGTTTTTTGTTTTGATTATTTGTATCTACTAGTTCGACGTTACCAATAAATTCTTCTTTTTTGTTTAAAACAGGATAGTAACTATATTTTGTTTTATTGGCTAAGTTAATAAATTCGGTTACTGTTTCATTTTCGTCAACAGTAACGATGTTATCTTTAATAGCAAGTTGAATGGCAAAGTTACTTAGGCTTATCATTTTTGATGCTTCATATGTATGGAAACTTGTTTTGATAATATTTACTTTGTTAACTTTGGCTTTTTTTAGTAGTTCTTCTGGAATGTCATGATTACCTGTAATAACGATTAATTTGGCTTTGTTGTTGATTGCGTATTCTAAGACTTTGTATCTATCACCAACTATTACGATTGATTTATTATTTATTGTAATGTTTTCAATAAATGTTTTGCTTTGAAAAGCGGCAATATCAATTGTTCCTTCAATCATGTCATCAAATTTTAATATTTTTTCTGCTTCTAGTGTTTCGATGATGTTTTCGTATTTTGCGTTTAGTATTTTTGAATCACCTGATATCATATATTTGGCAATATGTTTCATGGCGATTAGGCCTTCAACTTTGTTGTCGTCATTGATAATTGGTATGTTATAGATGCCATTTTCGGACATATAGTTGTAGGCATAGTAGATAGAATTGTTTGTTTTTATGTGATGTTTATTGTTAAAGTTTAAGTCTTTGATTTGTAGTTTGACGTTGTTTAAGTAATCTGGTTTTTTTACTTTAAAATGATTTAGTACATATTCTGTTTCGTTATTTATGTTTCCTAAAATTTTGGGGATTGTATTTAATCCTAATTGTTTTTTTAAATGCGCTAATGAAATAGCGGCTGTTACACTGTCTGTGTCTGGGTTTTTGTGTCCAAATACATATATTTCGTCTAAATTATTCATTTTTTTCCCTCCGACAATTATTATAACATAACTTTTGTTTTTTGGTATAAATTTGGTAAAACATATCAAAATATTATTTAGGAGAGTGATTTATGAAAGCAACTGGTGTAGTTAGAAGAATTGATGATTTAGGTAGAATTGTTATTCCTAAGGAAATTAGACGTAATTTGCGTATTAGGGATGGTGAGTCTTTGGAAATTTTTGTTGATAGTAATAATATTATTTTGAAAAAATTTTCAATTATGAGGAATGTTGATGAGTATGCTGCTAATTTGGTTGATTCGCTTCATTCTTTTACTAAGAAGAGTGTTATTATTACTGATACTGATAGTGTTATTGCTTGTTCGAGTGATATAAAGCATTTATTTAATAAGTCTATTAGTGAGAGTTTAGGGAATTGTATTAAGCGTCGTGAGAGTATTTTGGAAAAGTATAATAAAGATCTTGTTATTACTGATGATTTTATTGTTTCTTGTAAGTATGTTATTAATGCTGTGGTGGCAAGTGGTGATAGTGTTGGTTTAGTTATTATTTTTGATAGTGATGATATTAGTGATGATGATATGAAAATGGCTTTGATTGCTTCAAAAATACTTGCAAAATCTATTGAAGAGTAGAGTTATTAATGTTATAATATCTTTAGTTTTCAGTAGATTTGTTGGTGGACACATCTACTTGATGTGTTTTTTGAGGTGGTATATGAGAGTTTTTGAAAAGATTGCTTTTGAGCAGTTTAAAAAGGATATTAGTGATGATATTATTTTGTATAATGAATATATTTTACCATCAAGATCAACTAAGTATAGTGCTGGTTATGATTTTCGTGCTTTGTTTGATTTTGTGATTCATCCGGGTGAGATTAAGAGGATTCCAACGGGTGTTAGAGTTGTTATGAATGATGATGAGGCTTTGTTTTTGTTTGTTCGTAGTAGCATGGGTTTTAAGTATAATGTGAGAATGACGAATCAAGTTGGTATAATTGACAAGGATTTTTATAATAATTCACAGAATGGTGGTCATATGTGGGTTAGTTTACAAAATCAGGGTAGTGTTGATTTTGTTGTTAAGAAGGGTGATGCTTTTTGTCAGGGTGTGTTTATGAAGTATTTGGTTACTGATGATGATGATTGTTCTAAGGAAAGAGATTCTTGGAGTGTTGGTCTTTAGGAGGGATAGATATGAAGGAAAAGTTTTATATTTCAACGGCGATTGCTTATACGTCTGGTAAGCCGCATATTGGTAATACTTATGAGGTGGTGCTTGCGGATGTTATTGCGCGTTATAAGAGGCTTGTTGGGTTTGACGTTTATTTTCAAACGGGTACGGATGAGCATGGTATTAAAATAGAGGAGAAGGCTCGTGAGGCTTTGGTTAATCCTCAAGAGTATGTTGATGATATGGCGCTTGAGATTCGTCGTATTTGGGATGTTATGAATACGAGTTATGATAAGTTTGTTAGAACGACTAATCCTAATCATGAGGAGGTTGTTGCTAATATCTTTAAGAAGTTGTATGATCAAGGGGATATTTATCTAGGTAAGTATGAGGGGTTGTATTGTACGCCTTGTGAGTCTTTTTTTACGGAGACACAGTTGGTTGATGGTAAGTGTCCTGATTGTGGTCGTGAGGTTCATCCTGCTAGTGAAGAGGCTTATTTTTTGAGGATGGATAAGTATGCTCATTTGTTAGAGGATTATATTATGTCGCATCCGGATTTTATTCAGCCTGAAAGTAGAAGAAATGAGATTGTTAATAATTTTATTAAGCCTGGTTTACAGGATTTGTGTGTTAGCCGTACTAGTTTTAAGTGGGGTGTTCCTGTTTCTTTTAATCCTGATCATGTTATATATGTTTGGATTGATGCTTTAAGCAATTATATTACTTTTTTGGGTTATAATACGGATAGTGTTAGTGATGATTTTAAGAAGTATTGGCCTTGTGATTTACATCTGATTGGTAAGGATATTTTACGTTTTCATACTATTTATTGGCCTATTATTTTAATGGCACTTGATTTGCCTTTGCCTAAGAAGGTTTTTGGTCATCCTTGGTTGTTGTTTGGTAATGATAAGATGAGTAAGAGTAAGGGTAATATTGTGTATGCTGATGATTTGGTGGAGAGTTTTGGTGTTGATGCGGTTAGGTATTATATGGTTCATGAGATGCCTTTTAGTAATGATGGTACTTTTACTTATGAGTTGTTGATTGATCGTGTTAATACGGATTTGGCTAATATTTTGGGTAATTTAGTTAATAGGACTATTAGTATGGCTAAGAAGTATTTTGATGGTGTGGTTGTTGAGCCTGGTACTTATTTGGATATTGATAAAGATCTTATTGATTATGTGATGAGTGTTCCTGATTTGGTTAGTGTTAAGATGGATGAGCTTAAGGTAAGTGAGGCTATTGATGTTATTTTTGAGATTTTTAAAAGGTGTAATAAGTATATAGATGAGACAACGCCTTGGGTTTTGGCTCGGGATGAGAGTAATAAGGATCGTTTGGCTACGGTTATGTATTGTTTACTTGAGTCTATTCGTCATGGAGCGGTTTTATTACAGGCGGTTTTACCTGATACGGCTGATAGTATATTTAAACAACTTAATACGGAAAATAGATATTATGATTCCTTGAGTAGTTTTGATGGTTTGGATTATGGTATTGTTCTTAATGATCCAACACCTTTGTTTGTTCGTATTGACAAGGATTTGAAATTACAGGAGTTAAATAAAAAAGATAATTAAACTTTTTGGTTTTAAATTATCTTTTTTAGTAATATTTTTGCAAGATAATTTTTTTGTTTTTCTTGGTTGTAAAGAATATGTATTTTGACAGTTGTTTTTGTCGAATTTTTTATGATTTTTGTTGGTTATGTCTATATTTGATGTAAATATGTGTAAATTGTTGATTTTTTTTGTATAGTTTGTTAAATTTTGTCTTTGTTTTCTATTAGCAATTATGTTATAGTGGATATGTTGCTTTAATAGAGGGAGATTATATGAAAACTAATAGTAAGAAAGATACTGAATTTGTAATGATTGTTTTTGCATTAATTAGTTTAGTTTTGATTTTTACAATGATTAATAATTTTAGGATTATTGATTGTTGTTATTTTATAGTTGTTTTAGTTTTTGCTACTAGATATATGATATTGTGTAGACGTTAATTTTTAGAGGTGTTTTATGGTTGATACGCATTGCCATCTTTTTGTTTCTGATTATCCTGATATTGATGATGTAATAAAAAGAATGGGAGATAATATAGTTATAGTGAGTGGTGTTGATGATGCATCTAATAGGGAAGTTTTGGAGTTGTGTTCTAGGTATCGTAATGTTTATGGAACGTTAGGTATTCATCCTGAGTCTGTTTCTTTGGATTATAGTCTTGATTTTATACGTCAACATATTAATGATGATAAGATTGTTGCGGTTGGCGAAATTGGTCTTGATTATTATTATACTAAGGATAATAAGGATGCTCAGATTGAGTTGTTTTGTAAGCAAATTGAGATTGCTGTTTCAAATAATAAGCCTATTGTTGTTCATAGTCGTGATGCGATTAATGATACTTTTAATATTATTAAGAGGTATAATTATGGTTCTAGAACTTTGATTCATTGTTTTTCATCTTCTTTGGAGATGGCACGTAATTTTATTGGTTTAGGTTGTATTTTAGGTGTTGGAGGTGTTGTTACTTTTAAAAATTCTATGAAATTAAAGGAAGTTGTTAGTAATGTTTCGCTTGATAGTTTAGTTTTGGAGACTGATAGTCCTTATATGACGCCTGTTCCTTTTAGGGGTAAGAGGAATGAACCTTGTAATATTGTTTATGTTGCTAAGGAGATTTCTAATTTAACTGGTGTTAGTTATGATGAGGTGTTAAAAATTACCAGTAGAAATGCTTGTATTTTCTTTGATTTAACTATGTAATTGTGGTATGATATCCGTGTTTCATAATGATGAGGTGAAATATGATATTTTCTATTTTCCAGACGATGATCAGGTATTTCGTTCTTTTGTTTTTTCTTCTATGTTCATTGTTTGGTATAACAGTTAATAGTTCATCAATTATTGTTTCTAATGACAACATCTATAATTCTTCTAATATTTCTATTGTACCTATTTCGTATGATACTGATATTGTTTATAGTGATGATGTTGGTTATAATGAGCGTAAGGTTGTTACTCATGGTAGTAGTGGTTATGCTTTGGAAGATTCGGGAACTGTTTTGATTGAACCTATTAATGAAGTTATAGAAGTAGGAAGGGGAAATTTTGATATCTCTTATGGATCAACGACTGGGTATGGTGCTGATTGTGTTGGATGTAGTGGTAATGTTTCTTGTTCAACTTTATCAGGTAATACTCACAATTTAATTAGAGATGGAATTTATTATAATGATTCTACATATGGTAATGTTAGAATTGTAGCTGCTGATAATAGCTTGTTTTCATGTGGTACTGTTATGGAGATTGATAATGGTATTCTTGAGCCTTTTATGGCGATTGTTATGGATACTGGTTCTGCTATGAGAAATGCATGGCGTAATGGTGATATTCTAATTGATATTGCTTTTAGTTATGAGTCTTCTAGTGACATTGATGATGCAACTAATAGAAGTGGCAATGTTATGTTTAAGGTATATAGAAACGGTTGGTAACTATATATCTTTTATTGTGTTTTGTTTTATTTTGTGGTATAAAATTGATGGTGATAATATGTATGGTTTGTTTTTGTTGTTTATTTCTATTTTACCTGTTGTTTTGATTGGTTATTATATATATAGAAAGGATAGGGATAAGGAACCTGTTAGATTACTTGCTAGTTTGTTTTGTGGTGGGATTCTTTCTTGTATATCGACTATTTTTGTTACTATGTTTTTGAGTTTGTTTTTTCCTTTTTTTCTTGCTTCTGAGGATACTTTTAGTTTTGTGGAGTTGTTTTTTTATGTTTTTTTTGGTATAGCATTTATTGAGGAGTTTATGAAGTGGGTGTTTGTTTATAGGCTTTCTTTTAATAGTATTTATTTTGATCAGGCTTATGATATGATTGTTTATAGTGTTTTTTGTGCTCTTGGTTTTGCTTGTTTAGAAAATATTTTTTATGTTTTTGATGGTGGGATAAAAACGGCTATTATTAGGGCG
This sequence comes from uncultured Bacilli bacterium, assembly GCA_947632415.1. GTDB lineage: Bacteria > Bacillota_I > Bacilli_A > RF39 > UBA660 > UBA3631. The sequence continues at coordinate 8,866 of CANRPB010000020.1, read as the reverse complement.
CTTTTTGCTGTTCCTGGTCATGCTTGTGATGGTGTTTTTATGGGTTATTATTTGGCGCGTGCTAAGTTGTCGCATTTTTCTAATAATTTTATTTTGCGTGATAGGAATATGTTTTTAAGTATTTTGGTTCCTGTTTTGTTGCACGGATTTTATGATTTTTGCTTGTATTCTGGTAGTGTTTTTTTTGTTTTCGTGTTTCTTGTTTTTGTTTTGATTTTGTATGTTGTTTCTTTTAAGAAGATAAAGAGTTTTTCTATGGTTACTGATAAGATTAAGTATAGTGATAATTTTTGTCCTGTGTGTGGGAGACGTGTTTGTAGTTTGTATTGTCCTGGATGTGGTAGGAAGAATGATTAGTTTGTTTTGTTGAATTGTGTGGTAATGCATAGTATAATGGATGTAGTATGTTTTTTATATTTGTTTGGTGGTGATTTAATGGAATATTCTCCAAAAAAGATGAATGATTTATTGGATTCAAAGAATTTTAAATTTAAAAAAAAGTTTGGTCAAAATTTTATTGTTGATCAAAATATTATTGATAAAATAATTGATGCTTCTAGTGTTGATGATAGGACTATGGTTATTGAGATTGGACCTGGTGCGGGTTCTTTAACTTATAAATTGGCTTTGAGGTGTCGTAATGTTTTGTGCTATGAAATTGATGATAGTCTAAAGGATATTTTGGCTAGTAATTTGGATTCTTTTGATAATGTTTGTGTTAAGTATGAGGATTTTTTGAGTGCTTGTGTTGTTAGGGATTTGAAGGATTTTCAATATGATAAGTTGTATGTTGTTGCTAATTTACCTTATTATATTACGACTCCTATTATTATGAAAATTATTGAGGATGGTATTGCTGTTGATAAGATTGTGGTTATGGTTCAGAAGGAGGTTGGAAATAGGTTTAAGGCTTTGCCTGGTACTCGTGATTATGGTAGTTTATCTGTTTATTTGAATTATTATTTTGATGTTGTGAAGTTAATGGATATTAGTCGTAATGTTTTTATTCCTAGGCCTAATGTTGATAGTATTGTTGTTGAATTTAGGAGAAAGGAAAATTTGTGTTATTTGAAGAATAAGGATTTATTTTTTAAGATTGTGAGGGATAGTTTTAAACAGAAGCGAAAGACTATTCGTAATAATCTTAGTGCTTATGATTTGGATGTTGTTTTGAGTGTTTTGAAAAAGTATGGTTATGATTTGTCTGTTAGGGCTGAGTGTTTGAGTATTGATATTTTTGTTGATTTGGCCAATAGTTTATAATTTGACAGAATAAGACATTATATTTTTATATAATGTTTTTTGGTGATATTATGGTTTCTTTTATTAATAGATTTATTTGGTTGTTTGTTACTGTTATGATTTTGTTTAGTGGTGTTTATTTTTCTTTTAAGTTAAAGGGTATTCAGTTTCGTTTTGTTTCTATGCTTAGGTCTTTTTTTTCTTCTGGTGGTAATGTTTCATCTTTTGGTTTGCTTATGACTTCTTTGGCGGGGAGGATAGGTGTAGGTAGTATTGCTGGTGTTGCTCTTTCTATTTATGTTGGTGGACCTGGATCTATTTTTTGGATGTGGTTTTCTACTTTTCTTTGTGCGGTTATTACTTATGTTGAGGTTGTTTTGGGTGTTAAGTATCGTGTTTCACGTGGTAGTGATTTTTATGGTGGACCTGCTTATTATATAAGGGATGGAATTGGTAATAGATGGTTGGGTGGTTTATTTTCTATTTTAGTTATTATAAGTTATGTTGGTTGTTTTCTTTCTATTCAATCTAATACTATTACAAAATCTTTGGTTTCTGTTTTTCCTTTAAGTCGTTATGTTATTGGTTTTTGTATTGCTGTTATTACTTTTTTTTGTATTTATGGTGGTTTTAAGAGGATTGTTAATGTTAGTGAGAAGTTGGTGCCTGTTATGTCGCTTATTTATATTGGTTCTGGTGTTGTTGCTTGTGTGATGAATTATGATATACTTGGTTCGGTTTTAGTTGATATTTTTAAGAGTGCTTTTAATGTTAGATCGTTTTTTGGTGGTTTTATTCCTATGGTTATTATTGGAATTCAAAGGGGTATTTTTTCTAATGAGGCTGGGATTGGTACTAGTAGTATGGTTGCTTCTAGTAGTGATATTAGTGATTATTCTAAACTTGGGTTAACGCAGATGTTTGGTATTTATATTACGACGCTTATTATTTGTACTGTAACGGCTTTTATTTTACTTACTAGTAATTATGGTTCTTTTGATTTGGTTGATGTTAATGGTATTGAATTTGCGCATAGTGCGTTTAAGTTTCATTTTGGTAGTGTTGGTACTTATATTTTGCTTGTTTCGGTTATTTTGTTTAGTTTTTCGACGATTGTTACTGGTTATTATTATGGTGAGTCTAGTTTTTATTATTTTTTTGACAGAATTAATATTAAATATATTTATATATTAAGGTTTGTTACTTTGGTGATATTGTTTTTAGGTTGTGTTTTGCCTTCTAATTTGTTATGGGGTTTTGTTGATGTTATTGTTGGTATTTTGGTTTTAATTAATTTGTATGCTATATGGGTGTTAAGGGATAAGGTATAGTATTTGAATTTTAAAATAATTTTGAATATTTTATTTAGATTTTTTGTAGGTTGGAGGTTTAAAATTTATTTGTGATGTTATCTTTTGTTTGTTTTTTTATAATATTTTTATGGTAATCGTTGCGATGTTAAATATTTAATTTTGTATTGTTTGGAATACAAAATTATTAAAATTGCTATTTTTGTATTGTTTAGGAATACAAAATTATTAAAATTATTATTTTTGTATTTTTTAGAAATACAAAATGGTATTATTCATATGAATATAATTGTTTGGTTATTAAAATAAAGTGCAGATGAGTGCAAATAAATTTAAAATTAGTTAAAAGTTTGCATTCATTTGCACTTCTATGTTATAATTTAAATAGGTGATGCGATATGATAGAAAGGCCAGAATATCTTGAGACGTTAAAAAATTGGAAAGACAAGGATTTAATAAAGGTGGTTACGGGGATAAGAAGATGTGGTAAGTCGACTTTGTTTGAATTGTTTATTAATTATTTAAAGGAAAGTGGTGTTAAAGATGATCATATAATATCTCTTAATTTGGAATCGTTAGATTATCAATTTGCTGATTATTTGGAATTATATAATTATATTAATGATAGGATAAAAGATAGTGATATGTATTATGTATTTATAGATGAAGTACAAGTTGTTCATAATTTTGAAAAAGCGGTTGATGGTCTTTATATAAAGAAAAATGTTGATGAATATATAACGGGATCTAATGCTTATCTTTTATCGGGGGAATTGGCGACTTTTTTATCGGGAAGATTTATTGAAATTTGTGTGTATCCTTTGTCTTTTAAAGAGTTTGCGAATTATTATAAACAAGATGGTGATGAAAAGCTTTATTTAAGGTATATAAATAATAGTTCTATGCCTTATGCTTTGATGTTATCGAATCAAGATGAAGTAGATCAATATTTAGATAGTATATATAATACAATAATAGTTAAAGATATTGCTTTTAGAAAAAAAATATCGGATATAGGTGTACTTAAAATGATATCAGAGTTTATGTTTTCTAATGTTGGTAGTATAGTGTCTGTAAAAAAAATAGCGGATACTTTAAGGACTGGTGGTAGATCAATTAGTGTTCATACGGTTGATGATTACTTAACTTCATTAGTTGAAAGTTTTGTGTTTAGTAAAGTTCAGAGGTATGATATAAAAGGTAAACAGTATCTTCAAAGTGGTGAGAAGTATTATGCGACTGATGTTACGATGCGGTATGCTTTGCTTGGTAGAAAAAATATTGATTTGGGACATGTTTTAGAAAATATAGTTTATTTAGAATTAAAGAGAAGGGGTTATAAGGTTTATGTTGGTAAAATGGGGGATAAAGAAGTTGATTTTATAACTATGGATAGTAGAGGTACAAAGTATTTTCAAGTGGCTTATTCGGTAAGAGATGAAAAGACGTTAGAACGAGAATTAACGGCTTTAGAGTCTATTAATGATCATTATCCTAAATATCTTTTAACTATGGATGTTGATCCAGAGGTTGATTATAATGGAATAATAAAAATGAATGTTTTGGATTGGTTATTAGATAAGTCGTGAATTGTTAAGCAAATTTTTTTGCTTTCTTTTTTATTATATGGTATCATTTTATTGGAAATGAGGATTATATGATTAATAAGAAGTGGGATGTTATTTTAAAGGATGAGTTTAAGAAGGATTATTTTAGGAAACTTGGTACTTTTGTTAAACATGAATATAGTGTTGGGTTATGTTTTCCTAAGTATGGTGATATTTTTAATGCTTTAAGGTATACGGATTATGATGATGTTAAGGTGGTTATTTTAGGACAGGATCCTTATCATGGATTGGGTGAGGCGCATGGACTTTCTTTTTCGGTTCATGATAATATTAGAAGGCCTCCTTCTTTAAATAATATTTTAAAGGAGTTATATGATGATGTTGGTGTTTTAAGAAGTGGTAATGATCTAACTGATTGGACAAAGCAGGGTGTATTGCTTTTAAATAGTGTTTTAACGGTTCGCGCTAATCAGCCTTTATCACATAGTGGTAAGGGTTGGGAAATTTTTACGGATACGATTATTTCAAAGTTAAATGAGAGGGAAAATCCGATTGTATTTATTTTATGGGGCAGTTATGCTAGAAGTAAGAAGGTGTTGATTACTAATAAGTGTCATTTTATTATTGAGTCTGCTCATCCTTCTCCTTTGTCTGCTAGTCGTGGTTTTTTTGGAAGTCGTCCTTTTTCTCGGGCTAATGATTTTTTAGAGAAGATGGGTATTGATAAGATTAATTGGTAGGTGATATCGTGTTAGATTCTTATAATTTTTTGCTTGATTTTTTGCGTGCTGGTGATAGTGTTGTAGTGGCTTGTTCTGGTGGGCCTGATTCTATGGCACTTTTGTCAATGATTCTTGATATTAGAAAAAAGATTGATATAGAAGTTATTTGTGCTCATGTTAATCATAATGTTCGTGTTGAGAGTGATAGTGAGAAGGTTTTTGTTGAGTCTTTTTGTCGTGATAATGGTGTTTTGTTTGAGTATATGAAAATTAATGATTATTCTTCTTTTAATTTTGAGGGTGAGGCTAGGGAAAAAAGATATAGTTTTTTTTCTGATATTGTTTTTAAGCATAATTCAAAGTATTTGTTGACGGCTCATCATGGTGATGATTTGATTGAGACTATTTTGATGCGTATTGTTAGGGGTTCTTCTTTGAAGGGTTATAGTGGTTTTTCTCGTGTTTCACGTAGAGATAATTATATGATTCTTCGTCCTTTTATTTGTGTTAGTAAGGATGATATTTTAAAGTATGACAGTGATAATAATATCAGTTATGTTATTGATAAGACTAATATGGATGATGTACATACTAGGAATAGGTATCGTAAGTTGGTTGTTCCTTTTTTTAAGGATGAGAATAAGGATGTTCATCGTAAATTTTATGATTTTAGTAGGGTTTTAATTGAATATAATGATTATGTGGATAGGCAGGTTGATTTAGTTTTTAATGAAGTTTATGTTGATGGTGTTTTGTTTATTGATAGATTTTTGAAACTTGATGCTTTTATTAAGATGAGGGTAATTAATGTTATTTTGTGTAAATTTTATAATGATGATTTACGCTTTGTTTCTGATAAGCATGTTCATCTTATATATGATTTAATTTGTTCTGATAAGGTTAATTCAAGTATTAATTTGCCTTGTGGGGTGTTGGCTTTGAAGTCTTATAATGAGTTTATGTTGTCTTCGTCTTTGAAAAGTTCTTTTTATGATTTTGTTTTTGATGATTTTGTTAGTTTACCAAATGGAAAAAGTATTGAAAAGATAAAAAAGACTAGTTTAAATGATAATTATGTGATAAGATTAAGTAGTGCGGATATTTGTCTCCCTTTGAGGGTTCGTACACGTCGTAATGGAGATAAGATGTTTGTCAAAGGTTTGTCTGGAAGTAAGAAGATAAAGGATATTTTTATTGATTCTAAGGTTTCTTTTTTTAAGAGGGATGAATGGCCGATTGTGGTTGATTCTCGTGGTGTTATTGTATGGTTACCGGGTTTAAAGAAATCGAAATTTGATAAACCAATTAATCAAAATTGTGATATAATACTTAGGTATTATTAGAAAGGAAGTTGTTTAATGAATAAAAAGACAGTTAAAAAGGGTCTGTTACCTTATTTGTTTTTGTTTTTAGTTATATTGGGTGTTTTGTATTTTTTCAATATCGCTAATAAAAAGGTTAATGTTATTACGTATGATGAGTTTTTGAATTATGCTCATACTGGTTCTATAAAGGATATTGTTATTACGCCTAATTCGAGGGCTAGTTTGTATGACATTAAGGGAACGGTTGATGGTTATGCTGAGAATGAGTATTTTTCTTTGAAGATGCCTCTTACTGATGAAGTTATTTCTGATGTTATGAAGTTACAGCAACAATATAATTTTACGATTGATGCTGAGGCTGATCCTGAGTCTAGTACGATTTTACTTGTTATTGTTAATGTTTTGCCAATGGTTATATTGGTTGGTGCTGCTTTTTACTTTATTACAAAGCAAATGGGTAGTGCGAATAAGTCGATGGATTTTGGAAGAAGTAGGGCTCGTCTTAGTGAGAATAATAAGAAGGTGACTTTTTCTGATGTTGCTGGTTTAACTGAGGAAAAGGAAGAGGTTGCTGAGTTAATTGATTTTTTGAAGAATCCTAAGAAGTTTCAAAAGTTAGGTGCTAGAATACCGAAGGGTGTTTTGCTTGTTGGTCCTCCTGGTACTGGTAAAACTTTGCTTGCCCGTGCTGTTGCTGGTGAGGCTAATGTTCCATTTTATTTTATAAGTGGTTCTGAGTTTGTTGAACTTTTCGTTGGTGTTGGTGCTAGTCGTGTTAGGGATATGTTTAAACAGGCTAAACAGAGTGCTCCTTGTCTAATTTTTATTGATGAGATTGATGCGGTTGGACGTCAAAGAGGTGCTGGTTTAGGTGGTGGACATGATGAACGTGAGCAGACGCTTAATCAGTTATTAACTGAGATGGATGGTTTTGGTGCTAATGAGGGTATTATCATTATTGCTGCTACTAATAGGCCTGATGTTTTGGATCCTGCGCTTTTAAGACCGGGAAGATTTGATAGACAGGTTCAAGTTAATCTTCCTGATTGTAAGGGTAGGAAAGAGATTTTGGAGGTTCATGCTAAGAATAAGATTTTTGCTAAGGGTGTTAAGTTAGAGAATATTGCTTCACGTACTGTTGGTTTTAGTGGTGCTGATTTGGAAAATTTACTTAATGAGGCTGCTTTACTTGCGGTTCGTCGTAATAAAGAGAGTATTACTATGGCTGAGATTGATGAGGCGCATGATAGGGTTTTAATGGGTCCTGCTAAGCATACTAAGAAGTATACTGAGAATGATAAGAAGTTGGTTGCTTATCATGAGGCTGGTCATGCTGTTTTAGGTATTAAGTTAGATGGGGCTAATGATGTTCAAAAAATTACAATTATTCCTCGTGGTTATGCTGGTGGTTATACGATGATGTTACCTAAGGAGGAGAGATTTACTTCGACTAAGAAGGAGTTGCTTGAGAGAATTGTTGGTTTACTTGGTGGTCGTGTGGCTGAAGAGATGATTTTTAATGAGGTTACAACAGGTGCTCACAATGATTTTGAACAAGCAACTAAGATTGCTCGTGCGATGGTTACTGAGTATGGAATGAGTAGTTTGGGTCCTGTTCAGTTGGAGCAACAAGAGGGTAGTGTTTTCTTGGGTAGAGATTATAATAAGTCGCGTAATTTTTCAAGTCAAGTTGCTTTTGAGATTGATCAAGAGATGAGAAAAATTATGGATGAGTGTTATAAGAGGGCTCAAGAGATTTTGAAGAAGAATAGAGATTTACTTGATTTGATTGCTAATACTTTGTTGGAGAAGGAAACTATTACTAAGGAGGAAATTGATCATTTAGTTTTGTATGGTCATTTGTCTAGTGATGGTGAGGAAGAAGCAAAGGATCTTAATCTTGAAGATTTGTCTTTGACTGAACTTAGGGAACTTGCTAAGAATAAGGGTATTAAAGGTTATAGTAAAATGACAAAGGAAGAGTTAATTAATGAGTTACAAGATTAATTCTTTTTTTTGTTTAGTACTCTTTTAGTTAATTTTTAAATTATATTTTATTGTTGTGTTATAATAATGTTTATAGGGATAGTACTGATGGTGTTGCTCGAGTGCTTTCGGCCCGCGACGGTGGTTCTGTTGTTGCGTGAGTGGTCGCTAGTCTAGCTCTTTGAGCGGTAGTTATGTGATTATAGTACTCGCGGCGTCCGCCCAGATTCCTTTAAAACTGAGTCTTATCTGACTAAGGTGGGTAAGCAGAAGCTCTAGGAAACAAGTATTGTTCCTCTTAATAGAAATATTAAGGAATACGATATCACAGATGTATTATTTATTAGTAGGGAATACCCGAAAGTGAGTGAATGCTATAAACTGTGATTTTTTTGTATTGTAATTTTTTTTAAAGTATGTTAAAATTTACCTAGAATAAAGTAGTGAAGTATAGTTTCTTCGTTTGTATTATTTTATTACTTTATTTGGCATTAGAAAAGGAGGAATTTATGAAAAAGAAAAACGGATTTACTTTAATAGAATTACTAGCGATAATAGTAATACTTGCAATAATTGCAGTAATAACTGTTCCAATAATATTAAATATAATTGAGAATTCAAGAAAGGGAGCAGCAATAGACTCAGCATATGGTTATAGAGATGCTGTAAACCAATACTATATATCAGAACTAACAAAAATAGGAGAGAAAGAT
>CANRPB010000019.1 GCA_947632415.1 uncultured Bacilli bacterium | reverse complement strand
GAGAACTTGAAGAGCAAGAGAAACAAATACTTGAACAAAAAACTAAATTAAAAGAAGAACAAACTAAATTAAAAGAACAAGAAAATAATTTAAAAGAAGAAAAAAATAAAGTGAAAGAAGAACAAAATAAAATAAAAGAAGAACGAAATGAATTAAAAGAACAAAGGAATAAAGTAAATGAAAAAGAAGTAATACTTAACGAAAAAATGGAAAAACTTAATCAAGAAAAGATTAAGTTTGCCAAGAAATTACTTGAAGCTAATATTGATATTGACGAAATATCTAAAATGACAGATTTAAAAGTAGAACAAATCAGAAAGATAGATAATTAAAATCTATCTTTTTCAATATAGCAATCATTTAATTCTATAAGTGTGCTATTCTTTTCTAATTCATTTTTAATTTTTTCTAATTCTTCTATACTGACCTCAAAAATATATGATATTGTATTTTCGTATTCTTTTTTTATGATATTGGTATTTTTTAGTAACGAGTTTACTGTTTTTGTATTTTCATAGTCAAATGTAATTTTATATTTTTTTCCCATAATTAGATCAACGATGTCACTTTTTAAAATAGTTGTACTTGCACAATTACTATATGCCCTTAATAATCCATTAGCACCTAGTTTTATACCCCCAAAGTATCTCACAACACAGCACAAAACATGGTTTAGATTATTGCTTTCTAAGACATTTAAGATAGGCATACCAGCTGTTTTACTTGGTTCTCCATCATCATTAAATCTTTTTATATTATCAATTATATATGCAAAACATATGTGATCAGCACCATCGTGTTTTTTCTTTAACTTTCCTAAATATGCTTTAACTTCATTGATATTATCAACTCTGAATAAGTAGGTTATGAATTTTGATTTTTTTATTGTCGTTTCATTGGTAATATTTTGTTTTATTGATAACATTTTAGACCTCTTTCTAATCTTTTATTATAATTTTTTTTATGTTATTTTTAATAGTACCAGCCGGTAACTCATAAGTGGTGTAAACATTTTTTTTAGGTAGTATTATTTTCCATGGTTTTAAATTTTTATAAATATATAAAACATTATTATTAATATCAGTCATAATAACGTCAATTTTGGTTTTCATAAAAAAAGTATGAATACTTCTGCACTTTTCAAATTGTAGACAATAATTAAAATTTTCCTTGAACATTAACCCAATGAATCTTGAATAAAAAGTTTTACAACTATATACTTTTATTTTTTTTTGGTCTATTAAAATATACATAGAATCACCTAAAATAATATAACATAAAAATCACCAATTGACAAATACTAATAAAAATAGTATAATAGTGCAAACGAGCTAAAGAATAGAGGGATATTATGAAATTAGATAATAGGGGTCAAGCATTAGTTGAGTATCTTTTGATAATAGCAGTAATAAGTGTCGTTGCTGTTAGTGTAGTCAAGCTATTAGGTGGTTATTTACAAGATTCAATTACAAAGTCTTCGTGTAATCTAGTAGATAAAGTTTATGTTGAAGGAAACAAGCCTGGAGAAGGCACTTGTCAATAATTCATAGAAATATGAATTTTTTTGTATATCAGGATTTTTCTTTCAAAAAATGATAACTGCTATCTTTAATCTAGAAGATAGCTATAAAACTTTTTAAAAAAGGAATAAACATATTGTCCTATAATTTGACATTTTAAAATTATTGTAATAGAATAGTCCGTGTTTAAAGGCGAAGGAGTGCATATGAATAAAATAAACAAGGAAAATAGAGTTTTACTAGAAGTTTTAATAAATATTTTTACAGTTGACAATTGTAAATTAAAAGTTTTATTATTAAGAAAAAAAGATGATCCATATAAAGGTTATTGGATGATGCCTAGTAGAATAGTTGAAAAAGACGAAACTTTAGAAGACACTTTAAATTTATTAGAACAACAACTTGCTTTTTCACCTCAATTTACAGAACAAAATGGTGCTTTTAGTTCTTTATCTCGTTACCCAAATGATAGAGTCGTTGCTATATCATACATTGGTTTTGTTGATAGTAAGACATATGATATAAAGAATGTTGATTCCTGTGAATTGGAAAAAGAGTGGTTTGCTATTAACGAGATACCTAAGATGGCATATGATCATCGTGAGATATTAGATGCTTCTACCAATAAACTAAAAGTAAAACTTTCTAATACAAGCGTTTTAAAAGGGTTATTTCCTAGTGATTTTACACTCCCTGAGTTACAGAGTATTTATGAAAGTGTTATGAATATTCATTTGGATAGAAGAAACTTTCGAAAGAAATTCATGAATTTAGGTTTACTGGAAGATACAGGATATAAAAGCAAAGGTGGAAATGGACGCCCGGCTAAACTTTATAAATTTAAGGATGATAGTGAAGATGTAGATCTATTTTAAAAATCAATATTTTATAAATTTGATTTTTTTGGTTACTTTAATTTTTTCGTTACTTTAATTTTTTCTTGCTATTTAATTGGTTTTGTGATAGTATATTGCGGAAAGAGGGTGATCATATGGAGTATAATTGGAGTTATGAGGACATAAAAAATGATTTAGATACTATACTAAAAAAAGCTTATAGAACGAAAGATCCTATCAAAAGAAGTAAATATCTTTGTGCATATAATGAAGTGAATAGTATCCTTGCAAATTACTATATGGATTTTGTTGGTACTAGGAAGTCAATAGTTAATCAGCTAAGAGAAGTAACAAATGATTATTACTTGAATGAAAGATATTTTTCATTGATTGATTCTTTTGAAGCCACTTGTTCTAGTTGTAATGATTTGATTAATAATTATAATTTGGATTTATTAATGGATAATGATAAGAAGTATCGCTATATAAGTAATGAGCATGCCTTTACATTAGTACATGATTTTTTCCTTAATACTGACCAGGATTTTGCTAAATTATTTTTAAAATTATATAAGGATAGATATAAGTCAGTTTTATTTGAGGAGAGTAATTTTATAAACAGTATTAGTGGTACATATGGTTCTTGTCAGTTTATAGATGTTGTTAACAAAAATTATATATCCGTTCAAGATTGTCAGGGAATACAAAAAGTTTCATGTTTAGCTCATGAATGTGGACATGCTGTTTCTAATCTTTACCGACCAAGTAATGTATATAATAGTAAAGATGAGTTTTTATCTGAGGTTCCATCGATATTTTTTGAGTGGACATTTATTGAAGAAGTGTCGAAAAAGTTATCTCTTTGGGATTCTTTGGCAACTTGTTTTGATCAATTTATTTTGTTCCACGACATAGCATATGCATTAGCGCAACATAAAAATTTGGTGGAAGCGTTTAGAGTAAATGACTATATGATAGATAAAGACTTTTATAGCTTTTTGAAACAAGAACATGGTTTAACTAAAGGTGTTGTTTTAGATTCCATAAAGACTAATATTGATAGTGATGGTTGTTATGTTATAAGTTTTATGGTTGTTTTAGAACTTCTTAGTATATATAGACAAGATAAAAAAGAAGCCTTAAGAATATTAAAGAAAATTATAAGTTTATCTAAGAATGATTCATATGAGGTTATTAATCGTTTAGGTTTTGATTTTAAAAATATACCTGATGAAGTAGATTTATTTTTAAGTGATTTCCAAAATGAATTGGAGCTTATAAAGAAACGTGGAAAATAATTATAAAAAAAGTTTACAGATGTTATTGTAAACTTTTTAATATTTTTTTTGTTGATTAAACCTTATATAGATTATTCCTAAACTACTGATAATAATCAGTCCAAGTAACAGGGGCATATTAATGTCAGATGTGTTAGGATTTTCTACTTTGCCCGGTTTTTCTGGTAGTGTTGTATATATATCTACACCATAATTTGCTTTAATATTACATGCCCATAGGTATCTAACATTTGTTGCTTTATCTTTATTTTCGACCTTTAGTTCGACAAAATCTGTTGTGCCTATTTCTTTTTCATAATCTAATATCGTGAATTTAACTTTAATTTGATCATTTTCTTTTTTAAATTCCCACCTATATGTATAGACACCATCTTTATCTATTGTTGCTATGGGATTTTTTGCCCAGTTTGCTGTTAGGATAAATTTATCGCCGCTTTTTTGTGTCATAACGACAGCTTCTGTTAAATATTTTGATTCTCCATTATCATCTTGATTTAAAGCTATGGATAGTTCAAATAATTCAGAATTTTTATAATTATTTAGATTGAGCCCTACGTATACTTCCTCAGTGATTCCATTACTTAATGTTGCTTTACTTGCCTTATTAAATGGTCCTATTTTCATTCCATCTTTTTCTTCTTTTTCACCTTTAAGGTTAGTTATGTTAGAAGAAACTTTTGTCTTTGAACCATAATTGTCATTGTCTTGCCAGTCCTCGTAATTCCATGTTGTTAAAGCTTTTATTGGTAATATCATTATTGAAAACATTAAAATAGAGATTAAATTAAATATTAATATTTTTTTCATAGATATTCTTTATACTCCTTTCTATTTTTATACTAAATTGTATGTTATTTTTTTTTAATAATACATTTTTTATCTTTTTTGTTTCTTTATTAGTTTTGCTTGTATAACTATTCTTTCATCTCTGTTATTTTTACAAGTAGATAAAGTAATAACTTTATCATTAGTATTTATTTCTGTATCAATTGGCGCAATGTTTCTTTTTTTCATTGTTTCAATCCATGTTTTTTTTTCGTTATCGTTATTGAATGTTGTTGTTATATAGTAGGTTTCACTTTTAATTGTATAAATAGAAAAGATTTGAAAAATCATATTTTCACTTGGGGTAGATAGGTAAATAATATAGTTGTCTTTATTATTTTGCCAAGTATCAAATAGTGTGTTTTTTAAAGTACCAAACATTGTTCCATCTATTCTTGAATGTCCATATATAATTGTGTTATCGCTTAAATTGTTTATATTGTTGCGGTAGTCCATAAAAATCCAACCAGCTTTGTTTTCTTTTTTATCAAATGAATGGTTTAAATAATAGTTGTTGTCATTTGTTTGAACTACTGGATAATTAATATTAGTGTTTTTCATGTAAATAAAGGCAATAGTATCTTTATTTTTTTGTGTTAGTTTAGAAAAATCGACTTGATAAAAGGGAAATGAAATATAATAGTAGTAGTTACTATTTTTGTTATTTGACGGATTGATAAGTTCTCCATAATTATTATTTATATTGATATCTTCTTTTATTTCTTTGTTAATTTGTTTCGTTTTATAGTTATCTAAGTGCCATTTAAATATGATATATATTGAGAATATAATGGTACTTATACATAATATAATTATGTATTTAGGTGTTTTTTTTCTGCGATTATTCGATTCTTTTTTAAAGTATTCTTCTATAGATATGTATCTTTTCATTTATAATCACCTTCATAGTAGTAGCTAAAATATGTTTATGATATTGGTGGTTATTTTATGTAATAGTATAAAGAAATGTAAAAGAGACTGTTCGAAAATTAACCATTTAATTTCCGAACAACCCTTTTTAAATGAAAAAAATATAATAAAATATTGACAACATATATTTAAAAATGATATATTAATATCGCATTTAATTTGGGGATTTACTTCGGTAAATCTTAAATTAAACACAAAAATGATACACCTGGATATGTGTAAAGAAAGGAGGGTGAATTTATGCCTACAGTAAATCAATTAGTTAGAAAGAACAGAACTGATAAGAAAAGGAAACCAAAAGCACCTGCTTTGAATATTGGTTTTAACAGCAAGGATAAAGTAAGAACTAATCAAAATTCTCCACAAAAGAGAGGTGTTTGTACTCGTGTTGGTACAATGACTCCAAAAAAACCAAACTCAGCTCTTCGTAAATATGCTCGTGTTAGATTATCTAATGGTATGGAAGTAACTTGTTATATTCCTGGTGAAGGACATAATTTACAAGAACACAGTGTTGTTTTAATTCGTGGTGGACGTGTTAAAGACTTAATCGGTGTTAGATATCATATTATTCGTGGTGCGATGGATACAGCTGGTATTGAAAAACGTCGTCAAGGACGTAGTAAATATGGTACTAAAAAACCAAAAGCTTCAAAATAAGGAAGGAGGATTAAAATGCGTAAAAGACGTGCAGTTAAAAGAGATGTTTTAGCAGATCCTATATATAACTCTAAGTTAGTTACTAAGTTAATCAACAATATGATGATTGATGGAAAAAAGGGAAAGGCTCAAACAATTTTATATGATGCTTTCAATATTATTAAAGAAAAAACTGGTAATGATCCTATGGAAGTATTAAATAAAGCAATGGAAAATGTAATGCCATCACTAGAGGTTAAGTCTCGTCGTGTTGGTGGTGCGAATTACCAAGTACCAATTGAAGTTAAGGCTGACAGACGTCAAGCTTTAGGTCTTCGTTGGATTATTCAATATGCTCGTTTAAGAGGTGGACATTCAATGTCTGAAAATCTTGCTAATGAGTTAATTGATGCATCTAATGGTACTGGTGCAGCAGTTAAAAAACGTGAAGATACACACAGAATGGCAGAGGCTAATAAGGCATTTGCTCATTACAGATGGTAGAAAGGAATTAAAGTATGGCTCGTGAATATAGCTTAGAAAAAACACGTAATTTTGGTATAATGGCTCATATTGATGCAGGTAAAACTACTTGTACAGAGCGTATCCTATTCCATACAGGAAAAATCCATAAAATTGGTGAAACACATGACGGTGCTTCTCAAATGGACTGGATGGAACAAGAACAAGAACGTGGAATAACTATTACTTCAGCTGCTACAACGGCTTATTGGAAAGATCATAGATTAAATATTATTGATACTCCAGGGCATGTGGATTTTACAGTTGAGGTATCAAGGTCACTTCGTGTACTAGATGGAGCAGTTGCCCTTCTAGATTCACAAGCTGGTGTAGAACCACAAACAGAAACAGTTTGGCGCCAAGCAACTGAGTTTAAAGTACCTCGCATGATATTCTGTAATAAAATGGATAAAATGGGAGCAAGCTTTGAATACAGTTTAAGTACAATCGACAGCCGTTTAGGTGTTAATGCTAAACCTATTGAATGGCCAATTGGTGCGGAAAATGAATTTAATGGTGTTGTTGACCTAGTTACTAGAACAGCATACCATTATGACGGTAAACAAGAAGAAGAACCAACTATTATCGATATTCCAAGTGATATGGTTGATTTAGTTGAAGAAAAACGTAATGATTTAATTGAAGCAGTTGCAGAATTTGATGATGAGTTGATGACTAAGTATTTAGATGGTGAAGAGATTTCTGTTGAATTAATCAAAAAGGCTATTAGAAAGGGAACTTTAGCAGTTGAATTTTTCCCAGTACTTTGTGGTACGGCTTTAGGGAATATGGGTGTTAAGTTACTTCTTGATGCAGTTGTTGATTATTTACCAAGTCCTGTTGATGTTGAATCAATTAAGGGCGTTGATAAAGATGGTAATGAAATTCTAAGACATCCATCTGATTCTGAACCATTTTCTGCTTTAGCATTTAAGGTAATGACTGATCCTTTTGTTGGAAAATTAACTTTCTTTAGAGTTTATTCAGGACATTTATCAAGTGGATCTTATGTTATGAATGCCACTAAGGGTGAAAAAGAAAGAATTGGTCGTATTTTACAAATGCACGCTAATAACAGAACAGAAATATCAGAGGTATTTGCTGGTGATATAGCTGCTGCAGTAGGACTTAAAGATACTACAACAGGTGATACTTTATGTGATGAAAAGAATCAATGTATTCTTGAATCAATGGAATTTCCTGAACCAGTTATTGAACTTGCAGTAGAACCAAAGTCAAAAGCCGATCAAGATAAGATGGCAACAGCTTTACAAAAATTATCTGAAGAAGATCCAACTTTTAGAGCAACAACTAATCATGAAACTGGTCAAACAATCATTGCTGGTATGGGTGAATTACACCTTGATATCATTGTTGATAGAATGAGACGTGAGTTTAATGTAGAAGCCAATATTGGTAAACCACAAGTTTCATATCGTGAGACAATAACTCAGACTGCTGAGTGTGAAGGTAAATATATTAAGCAATCAGGTGGTCGTGGACAATACGGTCATGTTTGGATTAAGTTTGAACCAAATCCAGATAAGGGTTATGAATTTGTTGATGCGATTGTTGGTGGTGTTGTTCCAAGAGAATATATACCAGTAACAGACAAAGGTTTACAAGATGCTTTGAAAACAGGCGTATTAGCAGGATATCCAATGGTTGATGTTAAAGCTACATTATTTGATGGTTCATATCACGATGTAGACTCAAGTGAAATGGCATTCAAGATTGCAGCTAGTATGGCTTTAAAAGAAGCTAAAAATAAATGTAAACCAGTATTACTTGAGCCAATTATGAAAGTTCAAGTCATTGTTCCTGAAGAATATTTAGGAAATGTAATGGGTGATATTACTTCTCGTAGAGGTCGTCCACTTGGACAAGAGTCAAGAGGAAATGCTTTAGCTATTAATGCTATGGTACCACTTGCAGAAATGTTTGGATATGCGACAAGCCTAAGAAGTAATACTCAAGGTCGTGGAAACTTCACAATGGAATTTGATCATTATGAAGAAACACCAAAAAATATTGCCGAAGAAATTATTAAAAAGAACGGCGCTAATTAATTTTATGAATAATTTAGTTATGTTACTTTTTAAAAAACAAAACTAAATTAATAAAAATACTTGCTATTTTATAAGTATTAATATAAAATAATATATGTAATTAATAAAGGAGGAAATTAAAATGGCAAAAGCAAAATTTGATCGTTCAAAACCACATGTTAACATTGGTACAATTGGACACGTAGACCATGGTAAAACAACTTTAACTGCCGCTATTTCTAAAGTTTTATCTGAAAAAATAGCTGGAAATGAACAAGTTGATTTTGCTAATATCGATAAGGCACCTGAAGAAAGGGAAAGAGGTATTACAATTAATACTGCTCATATCGAATATGAAACAGAAAAAAGACACTATGCACACGTTGACTGTCCAGGACACGCTGACTATGTAAAAAACATGATTACAGGTGCAGCTCAAATGGATGGTGCAATACTAGTTATTGCTGCTACAGATGGTCCTATGGCACAAACTAAGGAACACTTACTTTTAGCACAACAAGTTGGTGTAAAACGTATGGTTGTTTTCATGAACAAGTGTGATATGGTTGATGATCCAGAAATGCTAGAATTAGTTGAAATGGATATTAGAGAAAATCTTGAAAAATATGGATATGATCCAGATAACACTCCAATTATTCAAGGTTCAGCATTAAAAGCTCTTGAAGGAGATGCTAAATATGTTGATAAAATCATGGAATTAATGGATGCTGTTGATACTTGGATTGAAACTCCTGAAAGAGATATTGATAAACCATTCTTAATGCCAATTGAAGATGTTTTCACAATCACAGGACGTGGAACTGTTGTTACAGGTCGTGTTGAAAGAGGAAGACTAAAACTTAATGAAGAAGTTGAAATTGTTGGTTTAAGAGAAACTAAAAAATCAGTTGTTACAGGAATTGAAATGTTCCGTAAACAATTAGACTATGCTGAAAGTGGAGATAATGCTGGTGTATTATTACGTGGTATTGCTCGTGAAGATGTTGAACGTGGTCAAGTATTGGCTAAACCAGGTTCAGTTACACCTCATACTAAGTTTAAAGCACAAGTATACGTTCTAACTAAAGAAGAAGGTGGACGTCATACTCCATTCTTCTCAAATTATCGTCCTCAATTCTATTTCAGAACTACTGATGTAACTGGTGTTATTGAGTTACCAGAAGGAACTGAAATGGTAATGCCTGGAGATAATGTTGAAATGACAGTTGAATTGATTGCTCCTATCGCTATCGAAAACGGAACTAAGTTCTCTATTCGTGAAGGTGGTAGAACAGTTGGTGCTGGTAACGTTTCAGAAATTATTAAGTAAAAAACCTATAAGCCTTTTATAGGTTTTTTGATATATTTTGTTTTAAATTAAAATATTATTAAGAAATTGACATATTTATGTTACCATGAATATGTCAAGGAAACTTGCATAAAATAAAAAGGATACATTTGATTGGGTGAATCAGATGTTATCCTTATGGAGTGCATATGAAATCAACAATTGTTGAAATTAGATGCTTTGCCTATTTTAGAAGTAAAAAGTCCCCAGAAGGGACATTTTTATTTATATAGTTCTTGTTTTAATAAGTTAATATTTTCAAGGTTTATAGAAATATAATCTTTCTTATTGTTTCTTTCTGTTTCATTAATGGTTGACAAGGTATGATATTCTAGTGTTTCAACATTTGTTTCATTTATGATATTTTGAACATTTTCAGGGATATCCCTATCTTTAATAATATAGATGTATTTTGTTTCTCCATTTGCGATTCTTCTTTTAACGTCAGCAATGGTTTTATCCGTTGCTGTTTTTTCATCTAAAGAAATAACATTAAAACCATAGTTTTCTAGAAATTTGAACATATCGCTCGATACGACAATGGTTGGATCACTCGAACTTTTTGAGATTAGATTAAATTTAGCCGATAAATTGGATAGTTCTATTTTTAAACTTTCGTAGTTGTTTTCTATTTCAGTTTTTAGGTAGTGATTATTAATATATTCATTGAAACCCGTTTTAATGTTTCGAGCAATCATTAAAGTATTTGATGGATCTAGCCACAATTCTTCTTCATAGGTATTATATTCCATATTAGCAGTGGCATCGATTATTTTTAAGTCATTGTTGTAATCAAGCATAGTTTCTAGGTAATCTTTTTCATTGCTTAATCCATTAAATACAAATAAATCATATTTACTATAATCTTTTATTTGTTTATTATTAATTGTATAGACATCAGGAATGACACCATCTGGATAAATACTATATATAGTACTGTTTTGACCATATAATTTTTGGGTTATGTATTCAATTGGATAGACAGATGTAAATATTGTTATATCCTCCATCGTGTCTCTTTTTATACAACCAGTAATAAAAAAACAAGAAAACATGCATAGCGCAGTTAATAATTTTTTCATTTTTTCAACTCCTCAACTGGGTCATATCCCCCTTCATTTAGGGGATTGCACCTCATTATTCTTTTAATAGTTAATACACTACCTTTAATGGCTCCATAACGCTTAATTGCTTCAATTCCATAATTTGAACATGTAGGAATAAAGCGACATTGATTATGACTTGAAAAGGGAATTAACTGATAAAATTTTATCAAACCAATTAAGATATATTTCATATTAACACCAAAATAATTATACTAAAAAATAAAATAAAAGTAAATTTATTATTTCTTTTTTTAGCAAATTTGATATAATAAATACTAGGTGATTATTGTGGAGGTTTTTGAAAAGTTTAATATTACACCAAACCATGAATCATTATATAGGAAAGCATTTACGCATACATCATTTGCTAATGAACATGGCCTAGTTAGTTACGAGAGACTAGAATACCTAGGTGATGCCGTAATGGAATTGGTCATAAGTGAATATTTGTATAAAAATACTGATAATAGCGAAGGAGAAATGACTAAATTAAGAAGTTATTATGTTTGCGAAAATGCTCACTATGAATATTCAAAAAAATTAGGTTTAAATGAATATTTATTACTAGGTCATGGTGAAGAAGAAACAGGTGGCAGAGATAGGAAAGCTATTGTTGCTGATATATATGAGGCTTTTATTGGTGCGATTTTTTTGGATCAAGGCTTTGAATATGCTAAGAATTTTATTTATAAATATGTTATTCCAATTATAGAAGATAAGAGCAATTGTTTTTTTAATGATTATAAATCTGTTTTACAGGAATTTGTTCAAACAGATAAAAGAAGTCTTGTATATCAAGTAGTAGATGAGAGTGGACCAGCACATAACAAGACTTTTACAATAGTCGTTAAAATAGACGATATTATATATGGCAAAGGAATTGCAGGCAGTAAAAAAGAAGCTGAGCAATTAGCCGCTAAAGATGCTTTACAAAAAGCACAGAATGGGAGGTAATTAAATGGGAAGAGCTTATGAAGTTAGAAAGGCAAGTATTCAAAAGACAGGAGCTGCTAAGGCTAAATTATATTCAATGTATGCACGTGAAATTTATCAAATTGCTAAAAACGGTGGAGTTGAACCTACAGGTAATCCAAGTTTAAAACGTATTTTAGATAAAGCCAAAAAAGAACAAGTACCAGCAGATATTATCAAAAGAGCTATTGATAAAGTAAATAGTGGTGCCGATGAGACTTATGAAACAGTTAAATATGAATTATTTGGACCAGGTGGATCAACTTTGATTGTTGAGTGTTTAACAGACAATGTTAATAGATCCGTAAGTAGTGTTAGAGCTGTAATCAATAAATGTAAAAGTAAGATGGGAAGTATGGGAAGTGTTTCATTTAATTACGATCATCTTTGCATTATTGGCTTTAAGGGACTCACAGCCGACGAGACTTTAGAGTTATTAATCGAGTCTGGAATCGATGTTTCTGATATTGAAGAAGAAGATGGTTTGGTAATTGTTTACGGTGCTCCTCAAGATTCATATACCATCAAAGAAGTAATTAATAATAAACTTCCAAGTGTTAACTTTGAAATTGATGAAATAAGTATGTTACCAAAAGAAAAGATAACCTTATCAGGTGAGGATTTAGATATATTTAACAAATTACTTGTTATGTTAGACGATGTAGAAGATGTTAATAAAGTATATCATAATGTAGAATTATAAAATTGAGGATAATTAGTTTTATCCTTTTTTTGAAATGTTTGTGAAAGTTGGTGGCAATATTGCCTTAAATAAGTATAAATGCTATAATTAAAACGGTGATATAATGACATATTTAGATTATTCAGCAACAACTCCAGTTAATCAGGAGGTTTTAGATAGTTTTAATAAAGTATGTTTGAAATACATTGGTAATCCTAATTCTTTGCACAAACTAGGTATAGAGGCTAATGAGATGATCAATAAGGCAACTAGTCAAATTGCTTCTTTATTAAATGTAAGAGAAAATGAGATAATTTACACAAGTGGTTCAAGCGAATCAAATAATTTAGCAATAAAAGGTATTGCTTTGAAATATAGAAATAGAGGCAATCATATTATTACGACTAACTTAGAACATTCATCGATAAATGGACCTTTAAATTATTTGATTGATAATGGTTATGAAGTTGACTTTGTAAAATTAGACGCTAATGGCTTGGTTGATTTAGATGATTTAAAGAGATTAATTAAGGATACCACGATTTTAGTTAGCATTAATTCTGTTAATAGTGAAATAGGAC
This sequence comes from uncultured Bacilli bacterium, assembly GCA_947632415.1. Taxonomy (GTDB): domain Bacteria; phylum Bacillota_I; class Bacilli_A; order RF39; family UBA660; genus UBA3631. Next base: position 3,208 of record CANRPB010000019.1, on the reverse strand, counting down.
TAAGGCAACCGATTGAAAAAATTGGTGAACTTTTAAAAGATTATCCACGTCTGTTTTTTCATGTCGATATGACGCAATCAATTGGCAAGGTAAATATCCCCCTTGATAATGTCGATTTAATGAGTTTTTCCGCCCATAAAATATACGGTTTAAAAGGAATTGGTTGTTTAATAAAAAAAGAAAAAATAAGTTTAGAACCCTTAATTCATGGTGGTAAAAGTACCACTATCTATAGGAGTGGAACACCTGCTGTTGGTCTTATTTGCTCTATAGCAAAAGCCTTGCGACTTAGCCTTTTAGAACTTGATGAAAAGTATAAGCATGTAGAAAATTTAAACTGTTATTTAAAAGAACATTTAAAAAAATATGATTATGTACGTATTAATAGTAATAATAAGTCTATTCCCTTTATTCTTAATATAAGTGTCCTTGGAATAAAACCAGAGACTTTGTTACACGCTTTGGAAGAAGATGATATATATATATCAACACAGAGTGCTTGCTCATCAAATACGACAATGTCAAAAGCAGTTTTTAGTTTAACACACGATGAAAAATTGGCTAAGTCCAGTGTTAGAATTAGTATCAGTTATCTCACAACAAAAGACGATATTGATAATTTACTTGCTAGTTTTAATAAAATATATAAAAGATTAGTATTGAGGTGAAGTATGAAAATTATAAAGTTTAATGCTATGTGGTGTAGTGGGTGCATTGTGATGAAAAAAATAATGAAAGAAATTGAAACAATGTATCCAAATATAGAAATGGAGTCATATGATTATGATATGGATGCAGAAATGGTCCAAAAATATAATATTGGCGATATTATTCCCGTTTTAATTTTTGAAAATAATGGTGTTGAGTTATCACGCTTGGTTGGTGAAAAAACTAAAAAGGAAATTGTAAAGGAAATAGAACGATTGTTATGCGAAGAATAAAGTTGTTGCTTTTTCTCTTAGTTTTGTTACCTATATGTGTGAGCGCTAAGGAAAAAGTAAATTTATATTTGTTTCATTCTGAAACATGTTCACATTGTCAAGCGGAGATTAAATTTTTAAATGAATTAGAAGAGGAATATGATAATTTAGACGTTCATTTGTATGAAGTAGATGGAAATAAAAATAATTTAGAAACAATGATTAAAATAAAGGAAAAGTTGCATATTGACTCACCAAATGTACCATTTACAATGATAGGAAATTATTATTATATAGGTTATAGTGATGGAATTAAAGATGGAATTAAGGAATTAGTTGCCAAGTATTCGGATGAACACGAAGTTAATGTTATTGAACCCATTATGAATAATCAAGACGTCCCTGATGTCGATATTTTGAATGGTGAAATAAAAACAATTAATGTTTTTGGCAAACAAATTAATCCTGCCAATTTGTCATTACCAGTTTTATCAATTTTGCTTGGTGCGATTGATGGTTTTAATCCCTGCGCTATGTGGGTTCTAATATTCTTGATAAGTATGCTTTTTAACATGAAAGATAGAAAAAAAATGTGGTGTTTGGGAATAACATTTTTGGTAACATCAGCAGTTGTTTATTTACTATTTATGTTTGTTTGGTTAGGTGTTACTGCTAAATTATTAACACAAGTATCATGGTTTAAAATTTTAATAGCGCTTGTTGCCTTAATTGGTGCTTTTGTTAATTTAAAAAGTTTTTACAACAGTATTAAAAAGGGTAGTGGTTGTGAAGTCGTTGATAGTAAAAAACGAAAGAAGATATTTGAGAGTATTAAGAAAATTACTACTGAAAAAAGTTTTTTATTAGCGCTTTTGGGAGTAATGGTACTTGCTGGTAGTGTGAATGTTATAGAACTTGCTTGTTCAGCAGGAATACCTGTTTTATTTACAAATGTCTTGGCTTTAAATAATCTCACAAAGTTTCAAACCGCAATGTATATATATATTTATACTTTCTTCTTTTTGATTGATGATATTATTGTATTTGTATTTGCAATGCTCACTTTAAATATAAAAGCTATTTCAACAAGGTATACGAAATATTCACATTTGATTGGTGGAATATTAATGCTAGTGATTGGATTGTTAATGTTGTTTAAACCAAGTTGGTTGATGTTTAATTTTAATTAGAGAGGTGTTTTATGAGAATACTAATACTAGGAGCAGGTGCGTATGGACTTGCTCTTTCTACTATTTTGGCTGATAAAAATGAAGTTAGTGTTTATTCATCAATAGAAGAAGAAATTAATTTTTTGAGGACAAATAAAAAATATTTGGATGTAGAATTACCTAGTAACATTAATTATATCAATTCTATTGATAATTGCTATGATTTGATTGTTGTAGCATTACCAACCAATGTTATTGAAGTGGAACTTGAAAGGTTAAGAGGATTTGATATTCCCATTGTAATAGCATCCAAGGGTTTATGTGGAGATAAATTTATTTCCGACGTAGTTAGTGATTTAGGAATATCCAATATATGTGTTTTGTCTGGTCCTAGTTTTGCACGTGACACGATTTTGAAAAAGCCCATAATACTCACATTAGCAGGTAGTAGTAATCTAAAAGATATATTTAATAGTCGTTATGTTAAAATAGAGGAAACTGATGATATTGTTGGTGTTCAATTATGTGGTGTTTTAAAAAATATTTTTGCGATTGGTGCTGGTATTTTAGAAGGAATGGGTGCTTCTTGTTCTACTAAGGCAGCCTTTCTAACTAATGTTATAAACGAAACAAAAAGAATGATTGAAAAAATGGGTGGTAATAAGGATACAGTTTTATTGTCGTGCGGTGTAGGAGATATTATATTAACATGTACTAGTGATAGTAGTCGTAATTTTACTTTAGGATTGATGATTGGTCGCGGTGATTCTAAAGATAAAATTGACGATTATTTAAGTAAAAATACAGTTGAAGGATTAGTGGCTTTAGAAACTGCTAAGAAGTTTTTTTCTTTTAAAATTATTGATATTATGTATGATATTTTATTTAATGGTCGTAGTGTTGAAAGTTTGTTTGACTATATTGTTGACAGATAATAAAAAAAAGACTTGCAACAAGTCCCTTATTAACTATATGGCGTTCCCGATTGGAATCGAACCAACGACCTATCGCTTAGGAGGCGATCGCTCTATCCTACTGAGCTACGGGAACAACTGAGTTAATTATATCACATTTATTCTTTTGTTAACAAGTTTATTTTTACTCGTATTTATTTTTTTT
>CANRPB010000018.1 GCA_947632415.1 uncultured Bacilli bacterium | reverse complement strand
TATGCATATGCATTGGCAGTATTTGTTTTTTTACTACAACCATAAGTTTCACAATCTGTTAGATTATTATACAACCAGGCATATGCACTGGCTCCCTTAAAAGTAGCAGTAGCAGCTTGAGCCAATGAATCTAGGTAATACCAGTCATTTGATGGCGTCCAACCTGCGTTCCTTACTATACTATTTACTTCCTCAGCACTTATTAATTTTGCTTTGTAGCCACTGTAATTTATTGTATAGCCATTTGTACCTTCAGTATTAGTGATTACTGTATATGAGTCAGTTCTATTTGGTATTGCATTCCAATCTTTTGTATCATTTTTTAAAGTTTTTAATGCAGATAATGGACCTCTATTATTACATCCTGTCTTGTCTCCATTACTTGCTTTACATTCATCATAATTAACGTTCGGAACTTCTCCTCCTAAGTATGTTATGCCTAATTCTATTGAGTCTGCACCGGTATTTTGGTTATCATAATCTTCTTTTGTTGCCCAAGCTACTCCTGTTTCAGTTGTACTATGATCTAGTATCATTGTATACTCATTATCTGATACATCATATACATACCATTTCATACAACCTTCTTTTGTATCTGTACCTGAATTTTCACTATATTCTTCCTTTGTACAACTTGTACTTTTACCTTCTTCTGCTGTTGGATTCAAGTATACCTCTATTCCATTACATTTTCCTTTTTCGGTGGAGTATACTTCTCCTCCTATCATTGTTACTTTGTAGTCACCTATGGTTAAACAGGCAGCCTCTACTGAACCTTCATCTAGAACTACACTTCCTCCTTCTGGAGCTTTCCCTGTAAATGGGATTACCGTTGATACTGGATTAGAACCATTTAATAATTCGCCATTCGTACCCAAATTAAAAAATCCATCTAGATCTTTTTCTCCTATTTTTGTTAGTTCTGATATATAGTATTGATTTACGGCATCTCTATAGCCATATGCTGAATCTATCGCTGCTCCCTTTCTTGAATTTTCAATTATATTTAATATTATTGGGACCGTTATTACTGCAATGATTGCTAATATTACTATTATAGCTAATAGTTCTATGAGGGTGAAAGCCTTTATTTTACTAGTCTTTCGTGCCCCCCCCCCCTAGGTTACTATTAGTTAACTTTATTTTTTTATTTTTCATAAACATCCTCCTTTTCACTTTTCCCTTATAGAACTATAGCGCTTGCAGTAATTTTATTCTTGCTATAATTCTACATTAATAATATATCAAAAAAGATACTTTTAATCAAGTACCTATTTCTAAAAAAATTAATCAACAATATCATTATCAACAAACTTAACATCAATAAACTTTTTAGACGCCAAAAAATCACACATATGCACCATTCTTTGATACCTATTACTAGGAATAGGCAAAACCTCATTACCATTATAATCCTTATTCCACTGCCCCATATGAGACTCAATAACAGAACAAACAAAATCAATCTCACCATCAGACAAACCAATCTTATCCTTATTATCACGAATTAACTTAGCAACAATCAAAGGATGATCAACCTTTGTATACTTCTCCTTAACAACACCAGACTTACAACCATCATGCATCATTAAAGCAATAAGCATCAAATCCTTCTCATCACTAGAAAAACAATGACCAATACTATCATTATTAATAAGTTCCATACACATCCTAACCGCAACCTTAGTATGCCTAACTAATCCACCATCACCTTGCGCAAAAGAAGGATGATACTTACCAGTCGAACTAGCAGGAATAACAAAAAAATAATCAGGCAACAAATCAATCATCCTCTTCGCACACTCAACATACTTTTCATTCTTAATATAACCTAATTCTTTCTTAAAAACATCAACTTTATTCATAAACTTCACCTATAAAATCAACTAAAATAGTATTAGAAATATATACATAACTAGGATTTATATATATATTACAACCATCATTAATTAACTTCCCTTCCAAAATTAATCTATTAATAACATCATACTTAAATATATCACCATACTTTTGACTAAAAGAAGAAATATTTATACCATCCAACTTCCTAAAACCCAAAATAAACTCATTAAGAATGATATCACTTTTACTCAAAACATCCTCATGCCACAAAAAATCATGAGCCAAATACTTATTCAAACTCCGCGTATTATCATAACGCACATTACCAATATATCCACTAGCGCCACAACCAAAACCATAATAATTAAAATTATTCCAATAAGTTAAATTATGCCTAGAACAAAAACCCTCACGAGAAAAATTACTAACCTCATAATGCTTATAACCATTATCACGAAGCCTATCACAAATAAGCCTATACATCTCATAATCAAGATCCTCATCAATACTCAAAGCACCATCAACAAAAAACTTCGTATGAGGCTCGATCATTAAAGAATAAGTAGAAACATGCGGAATATCCAAACGCAAAAGAAAATCCAAGTCAGAACTAACATCACTAACACTCTCACCAGGAAATGCATACATAAGATCAACACTAATATTCCTAAAACCAACCCTCTTAAGATCATCAACAACCCTAACAACATCAGCGCTACAATGCCCTCGATTCAAAAACTTCAAAAACTTATCATTAAACGTTTGAACACCCAAACTAATCCTATTAACACCATGATTAAACAAAAACAACATCTTATCATAACTCAAACTATCAACATTACACTCAAACGTAAACTCCAAAAAAGAATCCAAATTAAAACGACTAATAATTTGAAACAATCTCTCCAACTCCGAAATCGAAAGAACACTAGGAGTCCCACCACCAATATAAAGAGTACTAACTACCTCACCATTATACCTCTTAGCAATCTCAAACTCCAAAGCATCCAAATACCTACTAACAACATCACTATCATAATAAACTTTACAAAAATCACAATAATTACAAATATCACTACAAAAAGGAATATGAATATAAACCGACCTCATAAAACCCTCCACACAAAATTATACCACTTTTAAGAAAAAAATGTTTGAAATTACAAAAAATATGTTATAATCATAAACGTTGACGCAAATTTATAAAGAGGTATTTATGGATAAAGAACATTTAAAAAAATATATAATTAAAACATATGCACTAGAAAACATATACTTTAATAGTGATGAAATAGAAAAAATATTAAAAGGAGAAATCAAAACAATGAAATATACAAATACAAAACAAAAAAAATATACAGAATGGGAAGACTACTTTATTAAAGGAACAAACACATTAGATAACATTCCCGGTATTAAAGAAAAAGCAGAACTAGAAAAACAAGAAAGACAAAAAAGCGCTAAAAGACTAGTAGAACTTTACAATAAACCCATAGAAGGAAGCTTTGACTACAACCATCTTCTACAAATACACAAATATCTTTTCAGCGACATTTACCCATGGGCAGGAGAAATTAGAACAGTAGGAATGAGCAAAAACAACACAGACTTCTGTCAACCAGAACACATAAAAGAATACTTAAATATCATACTATCAAAAATAAACGAAACCATTAAAAATATCAACAATAAATTTGAACTATCCAACTACATCGCAACACTATTCTACCAACTAATATACATCCATCCCTTCAGAGAAGGAAACGGTAGAACCATTAGAGAATTCATAAGACAACTTATCGAATCACTAAACTTCGAATTTGGAAGCTTCAACATCGAATACGAAAACATAAATGACGACATCTTAGCACTATGTCTAACCGGCGGATATGGAATGACATCCTTGTTTTTAGCGCCAGAATTCATGAAAGCATTAACACCAAAAGAACCAATAATACAAAAGAAAATCAAAAAAATAATATAAAACTACTGAAAAATTTACAAAAATACTGTAAACAATTCAGTAGTTTTTTTAAACCAAATCAAAAGAAAACATAACACCAATCAATTCTTCAAAACCTTCTCACCATCATATAAATAAACGTCCAAACCACCAGAAACAAACTTCTTCAAAGCCACATAAAAATATACAAGAGGAATATCATTTCTGTGCAAAAACTCAAAAACCAACAACTTCTCATCATCAGTAATAACTCGACCATCTATCTCATAATTACTACCCAAAGTAATTCTTTCACAATCTATATCCTTACAAAAACTAGAAAACTTATCAACAAAAATATTAAAAACAGCCATTTGTTTAACACTAATAAAACCACGACAAAGACTTCTATACTCATCAAAAGACATACCAATCAACATATAATAATCAATAATATCAAAACAATCGTCAGTCACTAATCTAAAATTAAGCTCATCAATTCTATCCTTCATAATAATAAAAGACTTCCTTCTATTATCCTCCATCATACCAGCATAATAATACCAAAGCTCCTCATCAGACTTAACTATACAATCCTTTAATTTAATAGCGCGATACAACTCACTATTATAATCACCAGGACTACAAATAAACCTAACATAAGGAGCAATACCATAAAACCCTAACTTAATTAAATTATCATAATAATCACATGCCAAAGAAAACCTCTTAAACTTCAAATTAAGCGCTTTACTATCAATAAACTGTTTATAATCAATCAAAAAAGCATCAACATCAGAAGAATACTTACCACCATGTTTTTTATACCTAGAAAAAAACAACTTCAAATCCGCAAAAGAAACATTATTAGACTCCAAATAATCAAACCTACTTTCAATAGGCAAATCAAATAAACGATCACAAAAATCCAAATACCTAGGTTTAAAATTCATCATCCTTCTCTTAACAAAAAAACTCTTTTTCTCATCATCAGACGCATAATTATTCAAATAAACTTCCCTAAAACTCCTTAAATAACTACAAGTCAAATTATATTTATTAGATAATTGCTTTATTACACTAGAATATTCCTTTAAACTATTAGAATTCATATAAGAACTAAAAACCAAACAAGACAACTCTTTATCATCAAACCTCATAAAACTACTTACCCTTCTTTGCACTACCAGTAAACCTACCAGACTTATCCTTACTAAAACCAGAATTACGCCCACCACGACTTCTGCCATCATCCTTATTAGCCTGCAAATACTCCTTAATCAACTTAAGATCAGAAACACTATCAACATCACTCAAATATCTCTGAACAGAAGACCTAGAAAGACCCAAAGCCTGCGCTATAGAAGCAATAGTCCCACCATGGGCATCAAAATACTCAAGCACCCTTTTTTGATTCTCCAACTTTTTTAAAGATTGTTCCCTATCCATATATCCCATATTAATTCTCCTCCATCGAAAGAACAGCCAAAAAAGCCTCCTGTGGTATCTCCACATTACCAACCATCTTCATCCTTTTCTTTCCTTCCTTTTGTTTTTCAAGCAACTTTCTCTTCCTTGAAACATCACCACCATAACACTTCGCAAGCACATCTTTTCTAACCGCCTTAATATCAGCCCTAGCAATAGCCTTATTACCAATACAAGCCTGAATTGGCACCTCAAACTGTTGACGAGGAATAAGCTTCTGTAAATTAAGAACTATCGCTTTACCACGCTTATAAGCAAAATCCCTATGAACAATAACACTTAAAGCATCAACAATCGAACCATTAAGCAAAATATCCATTTTAACCAAATCACTACTCTTATAACCAATCAGATCATAATCAAACGACGCATAACCCTTAGTCGCACTCTTAAGCCTATCAAAAAAATCATAAACAATCTCCGACAAAGGAATTTCATAATGAATATTAACCCTCTTAGCATCCAAATACTCCATCGAAACATAAATTCCCCTTTTATCCTGACACAACTCCATAATCGCACCAATATACTCACTAGGCACAAAAATATTCGTTCTAATATAAGGCTCAAAAACCTCCTTTATTCTCACCCTCTCAGGCATCTTAGCAGGACTATCAACCAAAACATGACTACCATCAGTGAGCAAAACATCATAAACAACCGAAGGCGAAGTAGCAATCAAATCAATATTAAACTCCCTCTCAATACGCTCCTCAATAATCTCCAAATGCAACAAACCCAAAAAACCACATCGAAAACCAAAACCTAAAGCCTGACTAGTCTCCGGCTCAAACTCCAAAGCCGCATCATTCAACTTAAGCTTTTCCAAAGCCTCCCTTAAATCAGAAAAACGACTCGAAACAACCGGATAAATACCACAAAAAACCATTGGTTTCATCGGCTTATAACCATGTAAAGGAGAACTAGCCTCACTACCAACCAAAGTAATAGTATCACCAACTTTAACATCACTAATACTCTTAATACTAGCGCACAAAACACCAACCTCACCAGCACTAAGTACAGAAACACTCCTCTCCTTAGGTGTACAAATACTCAAAGACGTAACATCATAACAAGCATTAGTAGCCATCATCTTGATCCTATCACCAACCTTAATACTACCATTAACAACCCTAATAGAAACAACAATACCACGATAAGAATCAAAATAACTGTCAAAAATTAACGCCTGAGTACGAGCACTCCTAGAACCACTTGGAGAAGGAATCTTAACAATAATCTCCTCAACCAACTCCTTAATTCCAATCCCATTTTTCGCACTCGTTAAAATAATCTCATCATCACGAAACCCCAAAACATCAATAAGTTCCCTCTTAACCTTACAAACATCAGCATTAGGTAAATCAATCTTATTAATAACAGGAATAATTGTCAGATTATTATCAAGTGCCAAATACATATTAGCAAGCGTCTGAGCCTCAATTCCTTGTGCAGCATCAACAACCAAAATCGCCCCCTCACAAGCAGCCAAACTTCTAGAAACCTCATACGTAAAATCCACATGTCCAGGAGTATCAATTAAATGTAAATAATAATCCTCACCACAATAATTATAATTAAGACAAACCGCATTCAACTTTATAGTAATACCACGTTCCCTCTCAATATCCATATTATCAAGTAACTGATCATGACACTCACGTTCACTAACCGCACCAGTAATCTCCAATATTCTATCAGCAAGCGTACTCTTTCCATGATCAATATGCGCAATGATAGAAAAATTTCTAATATTTTCCTGCTTCATACCAACCACGCCTCCTTTAATAAATAACACAAAAAATATTCTAACATATTTTAAAATAATTTACTAGTAACAACACAAATTACTTTTTTTCAAAAACCACTATTTCTATTTTAAAAACATTAATATATAATAATATATAGGAGGAAATATCATGGACAATTACAATAAATTTTTAAACCTTAGAAAAAAATACCCAACCTTCATATACGAAAAATATGAAATAATAGAAAAAGAAAATACATACGAACTACTATTCTTCTTTAACATACCAAACCTAACAACATTTACCCCCAAAATAATCATAAACAAAAACAATCTAACAAACAACAATATCAATCAAAACTTCTTAAACAACCTAGTCTTTAACATTGGCTTAATAGAACTCATAAGCTACATCAAATGCACATGCTCACCAAATATAATAATCAAAGCAGGATACCTCGATAACAACCAAATAAACTGGTTTAAAAAACTATACTATAACGGCCTAGGAGAATTTCTATACCGCAATAATATCAACATAAAACAATCTGAACTCTTCAACATAACAACACAAGGGAAAAAAATAAACATTAAAGAAAAATACAATGGTACAGGAAACCTAATTCCCGTCGGCGGCGGAAAGGACTCCTGTGTCACCCTAGAACTACTAAAAAAACAAAACAATACCTGCTTCATAATAAACCCAAAAGGCGCCAACATAGAATGCGCAAAAAGCGCCGGCTACGAACAAAAAACCATAACCATAAACCGTATCCTAGACAAAAAAATAATTGAACTAAACAATCAAGGATACCTAAACGGACACACACCATTTAGCGCCATTGTCGCCTTCACATCATACCTATGCGCCTATCTATCAAACCAAAAATACATAATCCTATCCAACGAAGATAGCGCTAACGAAAGCACAGTTCTAAACACCAACATTAATCATCAATACTCAAAAACCCTCGAATTTGAAAACGACTTCAATGAATATACAAAAAAATACTTCAAAATAAACATTAAATACTTTAGTCTTCTAAGACCACTAACCGAATTCCAAATCGGCATGCTATTCTCAAAAATGAACAAATACCACCATATATTCAGAAGTTGTAACCTAGGAAGCAAAAACAACAACTGGAATTGGTGCTGCGAATGCCCAAAATGCCTATTTGTTTACATTATACTAAGTCCATTCCTATATAAAGAACAATTAATCAATATATTTAACAAAGATTTATACGAAGACAAAACCCTACTACCAACATTCATAGAACTATTAGGCTACTCAAAAACAAAACCATTTGAATGCGTAGGAACATATGAAGAAGTAAGATACGCAGTAAGCCTTTTAATACAAAAACTAAATAAACTTCCCTATCTACTACAATACTATAAAGACAACTACCCAATGTATCTAGAAGAAAACTTCAAAACAAAATACAATCACAACAACAACTTAGAGCCACAATTCGAACAAATAGTAAAGGACGCGATAAACAATGCATAACGAAATAATAAAAAAACTAAAAAACAAAAACATTGCCATTCTAGGATTTGGTAAAGAAGGAAAATCAACATACAACTTTATAAGAAGATACCTAAAAGAACAACAACTAACAATATTAGACCAAAACGACATATTAAAAAACAACGAAGAACTAAAAGCAGATAAAAACCTAACCATAATAACAGGAAAATCCTATCTAAACAACCTAGAACAATACGATATCATCATCAAAGCACCAGGAATAGCTTTACTAAACATTGACACCAAACCATTCATAAACAAAATAACATCACAACTAGAACTAATCCTAGAAATAAACAAAAAAAATATTATTGGCATAACAGGAACCAAAGGCAAAAGCACCACCTCATCACTAATATATAACACCATCAAAGATCAAAACAAAAACGTCTTTCTCCTAGGAAACATAGGAAATCCCATTCTAGACTATATCGAACAATTTAATGAACAATCAATCCTTGTCATAGAAATGTCAAGCCATCAACTAGAATACATCAAAACAAGTCCCCACATAGGCATAATCCTAAACTTATACCAAGACCATCTCGATCACACAGGAACACTAGAAAAATACCACAACGACAAAATGCACATTATAAACTACCAAGAAAAAAACGACATAGCCATATACGATGGTCAAAACCAATACCTAAAAAAACTAATAGGTGGACAAAAATCCAAACTATATAACTTCAAAGTCGACGAAAAAGCAGACATATATACCATAAAAAACCAAATATACTATAACAACGAAATAATATACGACGGCAACCAAGAAAGAAAACTAATCGGTGATCACAACCTAAAAAACATAATGGTAACACTACTAGTATGTAAACTACTAAACCTAGACATAAAAAAAGCAACCATAACCATCAACAAATTTAAACCATTAGAACACAGACTAGAAAAAGTAGGAACATACAACGATATAACCTACTTTAACGACACAATTGCCACAATACCAGAAGCCACCATCAACGGCATAAACGGACTAAAAAAAGTCGACACACTAATATTTGGAGGCATGGATAGAAACATCAACTACCAAGAATTTATCGAATTTCTAGACAAATCAAACATATCAAACTTAATAGGCCTACCAGAAACAGGACACACCATATGTAATATCCTAAAAAACAAAAAAAGCAAAAAAAACATCTACCTAGTAAAAACCATCGATGAAGCAATAGACATTGCCGATCAAAAAACCCAAAAAAAACACATATGTCTACTATCCCCAGCCGCATCAAGTTACAACCAATTCAAAAACTTTGAAGAAAAAGGTACCTACTATAAAAATACAATAAAAAACAAATATAAAACTGATAGATAACATCAGTTTTTTATTGAATTGAAAAAATTTTTATAAACAACCAATCTTTTTAACACATAAATATTAAAATTGATCATCCATCAAAAAATCAAAAATATTAAGATGCTTAATTCCATTTTGAGAATAATCTTCTTTATTAGTTGAAACTACATATTTAGGATAATTATCACTTATATTATTAAAAGCACCAAATTCTCTAATTCTAGTTTCTTCATTCGACAAATCATAACAAGCTTGAATATATTTAACATTTTTATTCTTAGAAGCAATAAAATCTATCTCACCATCTTTAGTCTTTCCAATATAAACATCATACCCCTTCTTTATTAATTCATTATATATTAAATTCTCAAAAGCCCGTGAATAATTAATTTCTTTACTATTAGTTTTAATCTTTTTTACACCCAAATCTGTAGCATAAAATTTATTTAATGATTTCAAAACAGCCTTCCCATTTACATCATATCTATAAACTCTGTTAACAATAAACGTTGAACAAAGTGCCTCTAAATATTTATACAATGTATCATTAGCAACTTTATTGCCACTTTTAGCTAAATAATCTAACACATTTGTTGCCGAAAATTCTCTTGTTTCAGTTTCTAAAACATATTGAAGTATTTTATTAAACGAAGTAACATCCGATATTCCAAGTCTTTCAACAACATCCTTAAGAAGGATAGAATCATAAACATCTCTAATATAATTTCCCTTTGAATCATCATTTTCAAAAATAAACCTTTGTGGCAAAGTACCCCATTCAAAGATATCTAATAACAAATCAAAATAATTTTCAGGTTTAGTATTAGTTATTAGGACAGCCTCCTTAAATGATAAAGGATTAATTCTAAAACTAACATATCTACCTGATAAATCTGTAGATAATTCTAAAAACGTCATTTTACTATTTGAACCAGTAATAAAAATACTAAATTGATTCGTAATTCTTAAAGAATTAATAGCTTTTTCAAAATCTTTTACTTTTTGAACCTCATCCAGAAATATATAATAAGTATCCTTATCTTTTACTAAACTCTTAATATAATTATTTAATTCTATTGCATTCGTTATATTAACATAATCAAGAGATTCAAAATTAATATATATTATGTGATCACTCTTAACACCACTTTCTTTAATCTCTTCTATTATTTGTTGCAATATTACAGATTTACCACTTCTTCTTAATCCACACAAAATCTTTATTAATGAATTTACATAATAAAAATCTCTAATTTTATTTAAATAATAACTTCTCTTTAACATAACACTCCACCTCTTTATTAATATTATATAATAAAATTTTTTAAATATAAAGTTTTTTTGATGAATTGGAAAAACTTTTTATTTTTACATTTTTTTTGTTGAATTGGAAAAAATATTATCATAAACCTTCATTTTCAAAGAACCTAAATAAATTAAATTTATTTAATCCTATAAACAAATAAAAAAGAAGTATTACAATAATTCTTCATATTTTTTGAAAAACCATTATATTTACTTCTTCTCTATCTTTTCTTTTCCACCCATATAAGGTTGTAATGCTTTAGGTATTTTAATTGATCCATCTTCATTATAATTATTTTCAATAACAGCAATCAATCCCCTAGGAGTAGCCAAAACAGTATTATTAAGCGTACTAACAAAATAATTACCATTCTCACCCTTAGCTCTAATACCTAAACGCCTTGCTTGAGCATCACCAAGCGTTGAACAAGAACCAACCTCAAAATACTTTTGTTGTCTAGGACTCCAAGCCTCAACATCACAAGACTTAACCTTTAAATCAGCCAAATCCCCACTACAACATTCAAGCGTCCTAACAGGAACATCTAAACTCCTAAAAAACTCAACCGTATACTGCCACATTTTATTATACCAATCCATAACCTCACTAGATTCACACAACACAACCATTTCCTGCTTTTCAAATTGATGAACACGATAAAGACCTCTTTCCTCTATACCATGAGCACCAACTTCTTTTCTAAAACAAGGAGAATAAGAAGTTAGTGTAATTGGCAAATCATTCTTATTAACAATCTGACCCTTAAATTTACCAATCATAGAATGCTCACTAGTACCAATTAAATATAAGTCTTCATTCTCAATTTTATACATCATTGCATCCATCTCTTCAAAAGACATAACACCAGTTACAACATCACTTCTTATCATAAAAGGAGGAACACAATAAGTAAAACCCTTATTAATCATAAAATCACGAGCATAACTTATCATAGCCGAATGAAGTCTTGCAATATCTCCCATTAAATAATAAAAGCCATTACCACTAGTCCTACCAGCACTCTCCTTATCAAGACCGCCTAATGCTTCACATATATCAGCATGATATGGGATCTCATAATCAGGAACAACAGGCTCACCAAATCTTTCAATTTCTACATTTTCACTATCATCTTTTCCAATAGGAACACTATCATCAATAATATTAGGAATAATCATCATTTTATCATGAATAAGACGTTCAAGTTCAAACTCCCTAGCCTCCAAAGAATCAATTGAAGAATTAATTGACACAATTTCATCTTTAATAAGATTAGCCTCGTCAACTTTACCATCCCTCATTAAATTACCAATCATAGAACTTTTTTGTCTTTTAGAAGCACGTAAAGCATCACCATCACTCTTACACTTACGATACTCCAAATCCATCTCATAAATTTCATCAACAACACCAAGTTTATGATTTTGAAACTTCTTCTTAATATTTTCCTTAACCAAATCCCTATTTTCTCTAATTAACTTAATATCTATCATATATTATCCCTCCAAAACCAAAAAAAGACCATAAAATAGGAGTGCTAAAAACACGGTACCATCCTACAACAGTCTTAATTAAGATAACGGCCACAAAGACCGGAAACTATTAATTTCTCTCCAGAATAGATTCATAAACATTTGAATATTAGTTTTCACCAACCACTAACTCTCTAAAAACAAATCATTTACTACTAATTTCCTTCATCAATTTTAACTTAAAATTATTTCTTTTTTTTATTATATCCATCAACAAAAGAAACATTTGACGAATAAGAAGCAAAATCTAAAAACTTATCTAAGACAAAAATCATTTCCGCAATTGATGCATCATCATAAACTACCTTATTACTTCTATCTACATGATTACTCTTCAAAGAATTAAGAAACTCAACTACTTCCATCTTCATCTTTTCTAAACTTTCCTTATTAACTAAAGAAACACCATCATTTGAAATACCATCACTACTATCAATATACTCAATATAACTATGATAACAATCGTAATCAAGAAGCATATTTATCCTTGTCATAACATTAAGAACATCATATCTATAAACTTGATCATCCCTACTTCTCAGAACCTCGCTAAAAAGACAACGGAAAACCTCGTCCCTTAAATTTTCAAAAACCTCTCTAGTCATAAAACCTCCTTCATAATTTCACCTACATCACCAGACTTAATTAAATGAGCATTCGCATCATCAGTATCAATGTGCATCTCAAAAGCATACTTATCACTAATCTTCAAAGAAACATTATTAAGTATGCCACCTTTAATTCCACCTAATCTAACCGAAACACACTTAACATCTTCCAAACCCAACTTTTTAACAAAATCAGGTGTAATATGAATATGTCTAGTCGCAATAATACAACCTTGTACAAAAACACTTCCCTTAGGACCAACCAAAGTAACATAAGCACTGTCCTTTAAATCTCCAGAATCTCTAACAGGTGGCTCAATCCCTAACTTAAAAGCATCAGTCAAAGACACTTCAACCTGTGTATAACTTCTAAGAGGTCCTAAAACCCTCACATTATCAATTACAGCTTTATCAGTCTTAATCGAAACAACACTATCAGAAGCAAACTCACCAGGTTGAACAAGACTTTTCTTTACACTTAATTCAAAGTCTTTACCAAACAAAACTTCCAAATCATTTTTGCACAAATGAACATGTCTATTTGAAACACCAATACTGACATTCATTCAAATCAACTCCATAAACATATTATCATAAAAAAAAAAATATATCAATCATATATAAATCAAAAAAACATATATTTTACTGAAAGGATGATAACATGAATAACACATACTTTAATAAAGACATATTTCCACAAAATCAATTTAACCAGGGAAATAATATCCAAACACCAATACAAACACCACCAATAAACACAAACTACAACATCAATAATCTGCCATTAGAACAATCATACATAGAAAATATATTAAGATTAAACAAAGGAAAACAAGTAAGAGTACACATGACATTCCCTGACTCAAATGAATTTAGAGATAGAGAATTCAATGGAATAATCGAACAATCAGGAAGAGATCACATAATTTTAAGTGAACCATCAACAGGAAAATGGCAATTACTATTAATGATATATGTAGATTTTATAACCTTTGACGAAAACATAAATTATAGTCAAGAATTTTACCCAAATAATTGATTTTAACCCAAACATTTGATATAATTTAATATAGGTGGTAATATGAATATAATAATGTACGGACTAATAATATTTATCGTCATATGCATAATTTTAATATGGATAATAAATACATATAACAAATATCAAGCATTCATCATCAGAATAAATGAAGCCGAAGCCAATATCGACACTACCCTAAGAAAAAGATTTGATCTGCTAAATAAATCAATAGGAATAATTGAAACAAACACCGAAGAGGAAAACATCCTACAAATAATCGAAAAACTAAGGTCAAAAAAACTAACAAATTTTGAACTAGATAGACACCTATACGATGCCATCAATGAATACTCAAAATACAAGGAAAAATATCCAGATTTAAAAAACAACACCGATTTTCTAAAGATAGATATCGGTATAAACGAAACCGAAGCCGAAATAGTTGCTCTTAGAAAATACTACAATGACATAATAACAGACTATAATAAATTAGCGCAGACAATTCCATCAAACTTTATTGGAATACTCTGTAAATATAAAAAAAGAGCCTACTTTGACGGTAAAAATATGGATGATGATATCACTAATGATTTTAAGTTATAATCATAGTGATTTTTTTTATTTAAACAAAAAAATTGCAAAAAACAAAAAATTATTTTATAATAATAAAGAGGTGTTAGAATGAAAACTATAATAATTAAAAAAGACAAATCATCGATATTTGCATCAATTCTATTTTTAATACTAGGAATACTACTATTTACTAACTCAGGGGAAATGGTTAAATTTATAACCTATATAATAGGAATAATATTCGTTGTCTTTGGAAGCATCAAATTATATAATTACTACAAATTCAAAGATACAATATCAAGCATTCAATTAACAATAGGAATAACACTAATAATAATAGGAATAATCATCATGTTCTGTAACGGTGTTATCGAATTTGTAATAAGAATAGTAATGGGAGGATATATCCTAGCAAGCGGTTTAAACAAACTAATTGTCGCAATTAACAGCAAGAGTTACAACAATAAATGGATAGGTCTTCTAATAACCGCAATATTACTAATAGGATGTGGTCTATACACAATATTAAAATCAAACATCGTCTTAGAAGTAGTAGGAATAATCTTAATTATATACTCATCAATCGATATTATAAGTTACTTAATGTATCCAAAAAACAAAGATATAATATAAAAAATTGATAATATTTGTTACCAATTTTTTTATTAAATATCAAATTTAGAAACTGTTATAACTGGACGAATGCCACGGGCGTCGTTGCTCACTGGACCAGCATTACTAAGATCACCATTACTACCAACTAACCATGCACTCTCTAAAGTATTGGTACAGCGGGTACTAGTCCAATAACTAGGCATTCCTTCTTTTTGTATATCACATCCGTAACTTTCACAACCTTGTAAATTGTTAAATAACCAAGCGTAGTTACTAGTTCCTTTAGAGTTGGCTACTTTAGTTTGCCACGTTTCATCATTTCCATAAGCTCCATCTAAATAATAAAGATTACTTGATGGTGTCCAATTAGCATTCCTTACTATACTATTTACTTCTTCCGCACTTATTAATTTTGCTTTGTAATTTTCATAATTTATAGTATAACCATTACTACTTGGATCTGTTGTTGCAGTATATGAGTCAGTTCTATTTTCTAATTTCCAGGCTTTTGTATCTTCTTGTAGTTGTTTTAAAGCAGTTAATGGCCCTTTATCATTATTTCCTTTATCTCCGTAGTTTCCATTTGGTGTTCCAAAATATTCTATTCCTAAATCTTCTTGAGAATCTTTTTCATAATCTTCTTTTGTTGCCCAGGCTACTTTATTTGATGTATTATGATCTAATATCATTGTATATCCATTATCTGATACATCATATACATACCATTTCATACAGCCTTCTTTTTCTAATTTTTTATCATTACTATTATATTCTTCCTTTGTACAACTTGGATTTTCATCTTCTGAAGTTGGATTCAAGTATACTTCTATTCCACTACATTTCCCTTTTTCGGTGGAGTATACTTCTCCTCCTATCATTGTTACTTTATAGTCGCCTATCGTTAGACATGCAGCCTCTACTGAGCCTTCATCTAAAACTACACTCCCTCCTTCTGGGGCTTTCCCTGTAAATGGAATGGTTGTTGGTGTAGGATTAGAACCATTTAATAATTCACCATTACTATTTAGATTAAAGAATCCATCTAGATCTTTTTCTCCTATTTTTGTTAGTTCTGATATATAATATTGGTTTACTGCATCTCTATAACCATATGCTGAGTCTATTGCTGCTCCCTTTCTTGAATTCTCAATTATATTTAATATTATTGGGACCGTTATTACTGCAATGATTGCTAATATTACTATTATAGCTAATAGTTCTATGAGGGTGAAAGCCTTTATTTTACTAGTCTTTCGTGCCCCCCCCCC
>CANRPB010000017.1 GCA_947632415.1 uncultured Bacilli bacterium | reverse complement strand
TTTAGCATCTATAATATATCATATTTTTCAAAATATTGGAATACCCTCATCCCTCACAATCTAATACAGAGCGATTAGTTATATTTTTAAGAATTGTAGAAATAGGGAGTAATAATATGAGAAAACCAAAACAGGTATTGATTTTTTTATACAGAAAGAATCAAAGGAATCAGTATGAATATTGTATATTTAATAGAAAGAGGTTTTCCGTTTGGCAGGCAATATCAGGGGGAGTAGAAGATGATGAGACATTAGTTGAAACAGTAAAAAGAGAGATATTTGAAGAAACTGGTTTAAAGGTGGACAATGTTTTTGAGCTTTCTTCTGTTTCTTCTATTCCTGTTGTTAATGTGACTGGGGAGTTTACTTGGGGAAGGGATGTATATGTTGTTACTGAGCATTCTTTTGGTGTTTTTGTTGAATGTTGTGATATAAAGTTGTCTAGTGAACATGTGAAGTATGAGTGGTTAACTTATGATGAGGCATATGAAAGGTTAAATTTTGACATCAATAAGACGGCTCTTTGGGAATTGAATCAGAGGTTATTAAATTCTAATTTAAAATAATTAGTGTTTTTTTTAATTGTATTTAGAACTTTTTTTCTTTAATTTGTGTATAATTTTATGTATTGACAATTATATAATTATAGTGTATAAATTTAAGTATTGAAAGGGAGATATCATTATGAAAAATTTAGTTATAGTCGAATCACCTAGTAAGTCTAAGACTATTGAAAAGTATTTGGGAAATGATTATAAGGTATTGTCTAGTAAGGGGCATATTAGGGATTTATCGACTAAGGGTAAATTTGGATTGGGTGTTGATATTGAAAATAATTTTAAGCCTGATTATGTGACGATTAAGGGTAAGAAGAAGGATATTGATACTTTAAAAAAAGAGGTTAAGAATTCTGATCATGTTTTTTTAGCGACTGACCCTGATCGTGAGGGTGAGGCTATTAGTTGGCATTTGTATGATGCTTTAGGGTTGAATGATCAAAATTATGACCGTGTTGTTTTTAATGAGATTACTAAGCCGGCTATTCTTGAGTCTTTTAAGCATCCACGAAAGATTGATTATGATCTTGTTAATAGTCAAGAGACTAGACGTATTTTAGATCGTATTATTGGGTTTCGTTTGAGTAAGTTGATTCAGTCGAAGACTAATGGTAGTAGTGCTGGTAGGGTACAGAGTGTTGCTTTAAAGTTAATTGTTGAAAAGGAAAGGGAAATTGAGGCTTTTAAAGAGGAAGAGTATTGGACGATTAGGGCTATGTTTGATAGTTTTTCTTCGGATCTTGATACTTTTGATAATAAAGAGATAAGTATTACTTGTGAAGAAGATGCTGATAATATTTTGAGTGCTTTATCTAGTGAGTTTAAGGTTTTGAGTGTTGATATTAAGGATAAGGTTAAGAATAGTAAGTTTCCTTTTATTACTAGTACGTTACAGCAAGAGGCTTCGACTAAGTTAGGGTTTAGTGCTAAAAAGACGATGAGTTTGGCGCAAAAGTTATATGAGGGTGTGGAGTTAGAGAATGAGACTGTTGGTTTAATTAGTTATATGCGTACGGATTCGGTTAGATTTTCTGATGAGTTTATTAGTGCTACATACAAGTATATTAATGATAATTATGGTAAGGATTATGTAGGTTTTGTTAAAAAGAGTAAGAAGACGGAGAATGTTCAGGATGCGCATGAGGCGATTCGTCCGACTAGTATTTATAGAACGCCTTTATCGGTTAAGAAGTATTTGTCTAATGATGAGTATAAGTTATATAAGCTTATATATGCTCGGGCTTTGGCTAGTTTGATGGCTCCAGCTAAGACTAAAAATACAACGGTTATTTTGGATAATAATAATTATCAGTTTAAGCTTAATGGTCAAGTTATAACTTTTGATGGTTATTTGAAAGTGTATAGTGAGTATGAGGATGCGAAGGATCAAGTTATACCTGAGTTTGTAGTTGGGGATATATTAACGAGTGATGATATTTCTAAGGAACAGCATTTTACGAAACCTCCTAGTAGGTATACTGAGGCTAAGTTAATTAAGGATTTAGAGGAGTTAGGCATTGGTAGGCCTAGTACGTATGCGACTATTATTGATACGATTAAAAAAAGAGGTTATGTTGATATTGTTGAGAAGAAGTTTGTACCTACAGAAATTGGTATTGAGATAACTGATAAATTAGCACAAAGTTTTGGTCATATTATTAATGTTGAGTATACGGCTAATATGGAAAGTGATTTGGATAAGATTGCTTTGGGTGATAAGGTTTGGTATGAGACATTAAATGATTTTTATAAGGAGTTTGAACCGGCTTTAAAGAATGCTTTTGATTCTTTGCCTAAAAAGGAAGTAAAGGAAACAGGGGAGCTTTGTCCTAATTGTGGTAAGCCTTTAGTTATTAGGAAGGGTAAGTATGGTGAGTTTACAGCGTGTAGTGGTTTTCCTGAGTGCAAATACATTAAGAGTGTTCCTAAAGAGGAAAAGGAAGTAATGGATTGTCCTAATTGTAGTGGTAAGATTATTGAGAAAAGAAGTAAAAAAGGAAAGATTTTTTATGGATGTAATAATTATCCAGATTGTAAAACGGCTTATTGGGATAAACCTATTAATAGACTTTGTCCAGAGTGTAATAGTATGTTAACGATTAAGGGTAAAAAAATTAAGTGTTCGAGTTGTGATTATAAGGAGGATTAGTTTTAATTCTCTTTTTAGTGTAAAAAAGTGTAAAGAAATTTCGCAGAAGTAGTATACTTCTACGAAAAAAAATCTTTACTTTAAAGAGTTGATATAGTAAAATTGGGGTATAGTAGAAGGAGATTACGAAAAAATTAATAGTAATTAGTGAAGTAAAAAAATAGGAAGGATGAAGTTATTTATGAAGAAAAAAAAGAAAGGTTTTACCCTTATTGAGTTATTGGCAATTATAGTTATTTTAGCAATCATAGCAGTAATAACAGTACCAATAATATTAAATATAATTGAAAATTCAAAAAGAGGAGCCGTAATAGATAGTGCATATGGCTATAAAGACTCCATCAATAAATATTATGTAACAGAATTAGCAAAAAATTCAAATTTTTCATTAGATGGAGAATATAATGTTGGTGAAGATGGTTCTATAACAAGTACAGAGGATGAAACAAAAAAATTTTTAATATCATTTTCTGGAACAAAACCAAGTGGAGGAAATGTAACAATCGATGATAGTGTTGTGACAAGTGCTTGTCTTGTTATTGATGAATATGAGGTAAAATACGAAAATAATAAATTTACAACTAATGGAAAAGGTAATTGTGATGGATCTTTAGTTGGTGGATCTGGCGGAGAGTTAGGAGATGATTCTAGTGTATTATGTCCAGAAACTGTGAAATTTAATGATAACACAGAAAATTCTTGGGAATGTATAGTACAAGCTGTACAAAATAATAAAATAAGTGGTATGCAAGTAGGAGATACAAAAAAAATAACATTAACTGGTGAGGAATTTAGTGGTAAAGAATATACCTTAAGAATAGCAAACACCTCAACTCCAAATGAATGTCAAGAAGAAGGTTTTTCCCAAACTGCGTGTGGATTTGTATTAGAATTTGCAGATATAATAACTAAGTATAACTTGGGTAGTGATACATGGCCTTCTAGTTACATAAGAACATATTTGACTAATACAATATATGAGTCTCTACCACAAGAATTAAAGGATGTAATAATAGATACATATGTGGTATCAGGGCATGGAGCAGGCTATAGTGATAATTTTACAACAACAGATAAATTATATTTGTTATCGATTTATGAGGTATGGGGAAATGATGCTCCCCGTTATGATACTTCCAATGATAAAACAAGACAATTAGATTATTATCAAGGTATAACGGAAGATGAACATTCAAAGACTATAAAAAAATATAATGGAATTGCAATGGATTGGTGGCTTCGTGGTGCCTCTCCAAGTGATGATTTTAATTACTATTATGTGACGGATAGTGGTACTTGTACTGTTCAAGAAAATTGGAATACTTTTGGCGTCTCTCCAGCTTTCCGAATTGGTAAGTAATAAATTAAAAACTTGATAAAAATGTTAAATTAATGACTTTTTATCAGGTTTTATTTTATAATTATATAAGATTTGAAAAATATAAATTATTGTGTTTTTTAAATATTAG
The DNA here is from genome assembly GCA_947632415.1 of uncultured Bacilli bacterium. Lineage (GTDB taxonomy): Bacteria > Bacillota_I > Bacilli_A > RF39 > UBA660 > UBA3631. Next base: position 13,176 of record CANRPB010000017.1, on the reverse strand, counting down.
TGTATAGTTATAAATAAAGGTGATAGTATGCTAGAGAGAAAAATATATAAAGATTTACTTGAATGGAAAAATAAAAAGGATAAAAAAGTCTTAATTGTAAAAGGTGCTCATCAAGTTGGTAAGACTTATATTATTGATAAGTTTGCTAGAGAAAATTATGATTTTTATATTTATATTAATTTTATTCAAAATGATGATTATAAAACTATTTTTGATGGTTCCTTTGATGTTGATACTATTATAAAACAAGTTTCACTACTAATTCCTAATGCTCAGTTTATACCTAGAAAAACTTTAATTTTTTTGGATGAAATTCAGGTTTGTCCTAAGGTAATTGCTGCTTTAAAATTTTTGAGTATTGATAATCGCTTTGATGTTATTGCTTCAGGGATTAATTATAAAGAAGTTTCTACATATCCAAATGGATATGTAGAGCACTTAGAGATGCATTCAATGGATTTTGAAGAGTTTTGTTGGGCTAATGGTATAAGTAAACAATTTATTTTAGATATTAAGGAATATTTTATATCGAAACGTGAAGTTCCAATTGATATGCATGATAAAATGATGTCTTTATTTAAAGAATATATTGTTGTTGGTGGTATGCCTAGAGTTGTGAATGATTTTGTTAATAATCATAATTTTTTAAATGTGCTTAATCTTCAAAAAGGAATAATTGATGATTATGCTAATGAAATTATGAAATATGTTTTTAATAGTGAAAAAACAAAGGCTAAGGCATGTTTTTTATCTATTTCTAAACATTTGGCTCAAGATTATAAAAAGTTTAGATATGGATTAGTAGAAAAGGGAGCACCAAGTGGCAAGTATTCTGGTAGTTTAATGTGGCTTTATGATGCTGGTATTATTAATTTTTGTTATAATTTATCTAAACCAGAATTACCTTTTGAAGGTAATTCGAGAAGTGATGTTTTTAAGGTTTATATGAGAGATACTGGTCTTTTAATGGCAATGCTTGAAGATGGTGCTCAAAAGGAAATAATTGATGGTAATCTAGGTATATATAAAGGCGCTATTTACGAGAATATTATTGCAGATATATTTACTAAGTTGGGTAAAAAATTATATTATTTTGAGCATAATTCGACTTTAGAAATTGATTTTTTTATAAAGTATGAAAATGTTGTTACAGCAGTAGAGGTTAAGTCTGCTGATAATATTAAAGCAAAGTCTTTAAATTCTGTTATTAATAATTGGGGTGTTAATAAGGGAATTAAATTGTCTAGTAAAAATATTGGTGTTAGTGATAAGATTATTAATTATCCATTATATATGGCTATGTTTTTATAAAGAATTAGTTTATTTTAATAGTGTAAAGAATTGTAAATGAGGTTCGCAGAAGTAATATACTTCTGCGAACCTCGTTACTCTAAATTAATTTTATCATATATCATTAAAATGTCAATAAAAATAAGAGATTTTGATGGCTTAAAATTTATAAAAAAATAGTATTTTAAAAATAAATTTGAAAATTAAAAAAATTTTTAAAATTGCCAATTTTCCTAGTAAAAACTAGGAATTCTGGTTTTTAAAAAGTTCGCAGAAGTATATTACTTCTGCGAAAAAAAAGTTTTTACTTTAAGGAGTTGATATAGTAAAGTTAGGATAATAATATTGTACTATAGTACAAAGAAATTATAAAAAAATAATAGAATTAATGAAGTAAAAAATAGAAAGGATGAAGTATTTATGAAGAAAAAAAAGAAGGGTTTTACCCTTATTGAATTATTGGCAATTATAGTAATACTTGCAATCATAGCAGTAATAACAGTACCAATAATACTAAACATAATTGAAAATTCAAAAAGAGGAGCCGTAATAGATAGTGCATATGGCTATAAAGACTCCATCAATAAATATTATGTAACAGAATTAGCAAAAAATTCAAATTTTTCATTAGATGGAGAATATAATGTTGGTAACGATGGTTCTATAACAAGTACAGAGGATGAAACAAAAAATTTTCCAATATCATTTTCAGGTATAAAACCAAGTGGAGGAAATGTAACGATTGAAGATAGTGTTGTGACAGGTGCTTGTCTTGTTATTGATGATTATAAAGTAGAACTAAAAGATGGAAAATTTACAACCAATGGAAAAGGTGATTGTAATGGATCTTTAGTTGGTGGAAATGGTGAAGAACAAGGAGATGATCCTAGTGTTATCTCATGTCCAGACACTGTGCAATTTAATGATGAAGAACAAAATTCGTGGGAATGTATAATACGAGCTGTACAAAATGGTGAAATAAGTGATATGCAAGTTGGAAACACCAAAACAATCACACTAGAAGGACTTGGAACACATACCTTAAGAATAGCAAACATGTCATCAGATGGACAATGTGGGACTTACGGTTTTTCAGAGACAGCGTGTGGCTTTGTATTAGAGTTTGCAGATATAGTTACTAGACGTGAGATGAATACAGAAGATACTAATGAAGGTGGCTGGAAAGATAGTGAAATGCGAAAATACTTGAACTGTTCAGATGGCAAACCCATAATAGATAATAATTCAGATTCAACTTTAAATTGTGATGGTTTTAGTGAAACTTCAAAAATATATGATTCATTACCAAAAGAATTAAAAGAAGCCATAATAGACACAAAAGTAGTATCAGGATATAGTAGTAAGAGTGGTGATTCAGACAATTTTACAACAACAGATAAGATATATTTACTATCAGCAGCAGAAATATATGGAAATGAGGTTAGCAGCTTTGTCACTGAAACAGATAAAACAAGACAATTAGATTATTATAAAGGTGTAACGAGAGATGATTGTTCAAAAGCCATTAAAAATGGTAGTTGGTGGTGGCTACGCACGGCCGATAGTAGTTATGTAGATGGATTTTTAGGAATCACAAATTTCGGGAATTGGGACTCTGGATCTTCTAGTTATACTAATGACGTATCCCCTGCCTTCCGAATTGGTAATCCAGAATAAACAATAAAAAGGAATTAGTGATTGGCTAATTCTTTTATTTTTTCAGTATTTTTAAAATTTAATTTAGCTATTTTAGATAATATATCTTGCCCATATTTTTTTGTTAATTGAAGTCCTATTTCATCTACTTTAGGACCTGCTCCTTTTACTAAGAAAACATCATATTTTTTACCAAGTTTATCAAATTCTTTTAGGAATATATATCTACTTATTAGTGATGCACAAGCAACTGACAAACATTTGTCTTCGGCTTTGGTCATAAATGTTATATTGGTTGTTTTATTTGGTATTTCTTTTAAGTAACTATAGTATACAAATGGTTTAGCAAACTGATCTACTACAGTATATTCAATATCATTGAATCTTTCTTTCATTTTAGTTAGGACTTTGTTATGCATAATAGCTTTTATTTTGTTCATATTAATATCGATACTGTATTTTTGATTGTATTCTTCATTGGTTAAAATCATGCATTCATATGGTATTTTTTTGATTATTTCGGGAACTATTTTTAGTATTTTGTCATCGGTTAGTTTTTTTGAGTCTTTTACTCCTAAGTTTTCTAGAAATTTTATGTTTTCTTTGTTTACGTATGAGCATGTTACTACGATTGGTCCAAAGTAGTCTCCGGTTCCTACTTCGTCTGATCCTATTGATGTAGAGTTGTATATTTTAGGATCAATGTATATTTCTTTTTTTTCTTTTTTCTTGTCTTCACTGTTTTTTATTTCTATATTTTTAGTGGGGTTTAGGTGTCTTTCCATTTCACGCCACATATTGGCATCGATATCGGCAGATATTCCTTGAAAGACAGCTTTTCCTGAGTTATATAAAGTAATAACGGTATCTGCTTCATCGGCTTGAAATATTGCGTAATCAGGGGTTTTAGGTCTTTTTTTGTCTTCAAAGTATTCGATCATTTTTTGTTTTGTGTTTTCACTTACTTTTAATGTTATTGTCATAATTACCTCCATTTATATTTTAACATATTTTTGTTTATTTTTATTAAAAAAAGTAATATAATTACTGTGAAAGGTGATTGATATGGGGTTAGTTGATTTAGGAATCATTATTTTTATTTTTTTAGGTGGTATTGCTGGTTATAGGAAGGGTGCGATTAAGGAATTTATAAGCGCTATTGGGTTTGTTTTAATAGCGGTATTATCTTTTGTTTTAAAGAATCCTTTATCTAGTTTGTTTTATGAAAATTTGCCTTTTTTTAATTTTGATGGTATTTTTAAAGGTGTTACGGTTTTAAATATTTTTTTGTATGAATTGATTGCTTTTTTGTTGATTTTTTTTGTTTTGACATTATTGTGGCGTTTGGTAGTTATTGCTAGTGGGATTATTCAAAGGATAATAAATATGACGATTATTTTGGGTTTTCCTTCTAAAGTCTTGGGGTTTGTTTTGGGAATTATACATTATTATATTATTGCGTTTGTAGTTATTTATATTTTGGTTTTACCTTTTTTTAATATTTCTTATGTTATGGATTCTCGTTGTGCTCAGGTCATTTTGAATGATACACCGGTTATTTCTAATGTGGTTAAAAATAATATGGATTTTGTGTATGAGTTTGCTGAGTTAAGGGATAAGTATAAGAATACTGATTTTAATTATGAAGCCTTGGATTTGTTTTTGAAGTATGATATAATTAGTTTGGATTCTGTTAGGAAACTTCAGGATAAAGGCAAGTTGCATATTGATGGAATTGATTCTTTGATTAAAAAGTATGAATAGGAGGGATTTTATGAGTGTTATTCATGGTAATAGTAGTAATTTTGATTCTTTAGTTAATAGTGGTGTAGTTGTTGTTGATTTTTTTGCTGATTGGTGTGGTCCTTGCAAGATGTTAGCGCCTATTTTAGATGATTTGGCTAGTAGTAGAGATGAAGTTAATGTTGTTAAGATTAATGTTGATGATGAAGAGGATTTGGCTAGACGTTTTGGGGTTATGAGTATTCCAACTTTGGTGTTATATAAGGATGGAAAAGAAGTATCTAAGAGTGTTGGTTTTATGTCTTTATCTGATTTACAGGATTGGATTAGTGCGAATTAGTTTATAAAAAGATATTGTTTTATCTTTTTTTTTGTTTTAATAAAGTGTATAATTTATTATAGTAGAGGAGGATAAGATGAGTAGTGTTTCATTTTCAATATGTAGTTTTATTTATATCATAATTTTTGCGGTTGTTTATTTTAAGAAAAATCGTATTAATTTAGTTGAGAATAAGGTTTATACTTGTTTGCTTATTACGACTATTATTGGTCTTAGTATTGATATTATTGGTTATTTTGCTTTTCAGGATAAGATAACTGATTCTTTTAAGAATTTATCGATTGCTAAGATATATGCTTTGTATTATTTTACTTATACTTATTTGTTAATGATATATACATATATTGTATCTTTTAAGTCTAAGTATGGTGAAGGGCGTGATTATTATCGTAGTCTTTTTAAGAAGTTAATATTTGTTTATTTAATTTTTTCTATAGTTGTTTTGTTGTTACCGATAAGTATTAAAAATAATAGTGATGCAATATATAGTTATGGACCAAGTGTTAATTTAGTTTATTTGTTATCGGGAATATGTATGGTTGTAATGATGTTGTGTTTGATTAAGAATGTAAAAAATATAAGAAGAAAAGAGTATATTCCTTTATTTGCGCTTATAATTTTTGGTTGTATTGCTATGATTATTCAGCACCAATATCCTAATTTGTTGTTGTTGATATCTTGTCAATCGGTTGTAACGGCTTTGATGTATTTTACAATTGAGAATCCTGATATGCAGATGGTTGAGGAGTTAAATAAGAATAGGAAGTTGACGGAGCAGAATTTTGAGGAGAAGACTAATTTTTTGTTTAAGATTTCTCAGGATTTGAAGAAACCTCTTTTAGATATTGGTAGTTTAAGTAGTCAGATAATGGATAGTTCTTCTGGTGAAGTGAAGGAACAGGCTAGGGTTATTAATAGTAGCGCTAAGCAGTTATATACTTATGTTAATAATGCTTTGGATGTTTCTAATATGGATATTAAAAATTTAAAGATTATTGAGGGTCTTTATAATACGTTTAATTTTTTTGAGGAGATTAAGTTAAGGATTAAGCAGGAGATTAAGAATCAAAAGAAGAATATTGAGTTTAGATGTGATATTTCTAGTAGTATTCCAGAGTTGTTGTCTGGTGATAATATCAAGTTAAAACAGATAATATTGGCGGTTGTTTTTGATTCTATTAAGCATACTGACAGTGGTTTTATTGAACTTAGTGTTAATTCTATTATTAAGTATGGTATTTGTAGGTTATTAATTGAGATTTCTGATTCTGGTGGGGGAATGGAGTTGGATAAGATTAATAATATTTTAAATACAACTGAGGTTATTACAATTGAGGAAGTTGAAAAAATTGATAAGTTGGATATTAGTATTCCTCTTGCTCATAAGATTATAAAGGCTTTAAATGGTAATTTTATTATTAGAAGTGAACTTAAAAGTGGAACTAATTTTTTGATTATTATTGATCAGAAGATTGAGGAAAAGGAAAAGACGGAAGCTTTGAAAAAAATTGAAAATTATGAGAAGAAGATTCTTACTAGTAAAGAGGTGTTAGTGGTTAGTAATGATACTGTTTTTACTAATAAAATTACTAAGATAATGGAAATGAAGGATATTAAGGTTGTTGTGTCTCTTTATGGTAAAGATTGTATTGATAAAATAAATAATAAGGAAAAGTATGAGTGTATTTTAATTGATGATATTTTGAATGGGGAAAGTGGTTTTGATATATTAAAGGGTTTAAAAAAATTGAAGAATTTTAAGATACCAACTTTTATTATTATAAATAAGAATAAGGAGTTTATGTCTAAACATTATTTGAGTGATGGTTTTGATGAATATATTGTTAAAGATGATATAGAAAATGAGATTAGAAAGATAAATAAATATTTGTAAAGGAGGATGTATGAAAAAAAGAATATTAGAGGATGTGTCTTTAATGATGCTTGGGGCTGTATTGTTTGGTACGGCTTTAGTTGGAGCACAAGAATTGTTATCAAGTAGTGATGTTGTTTATAGTAATACAGATAGTGGTTCGGTAAATGATACTGTTCAAGGGGCTCTTGATGATTTGTATGATAGAACAAGTGCTTTAGCCCCTTTATATAAAAATATTGTAATAGTAGATAATACTATATACTATGGTACAGAAGAAATTGGAAAGCATCCAATATACTTTGATGTTACAACCGGAGAAAAATGTAATGTTAATGATTATGAAGGTAATGAAGACAAACTAGGTAAATCAGGTTGTATGAAATTTTATGCCTATAGTGAGAATAGTGATGGAGTAAATATGATACTAGACCATAGTACAACTGAATCAGGAATAGCTTGGGCATCAAAAGAAGACTATCAAGCTGCTGAATCTAAAATAACTGACTTAGGAATAACATATTTAAATAATCAAATTCCAAACGATAATTATGATATTAAAAAAAATGATAATGGTAATAGTGCAGGAAGTAATAATAGAGGCCCACTAACAGTTTTAGAACAATTAAAAAAAGATACAAAAGATTGGAATTTAGATGAAAGAACTGACTCATATACAGCCACAACAAGTAACGGTGTAGGGGAAGCCAGTGGTTATAAAATAAATTATAGTACATATAAAGCAAAATTAATAAGTGCTGAAGAAGTAAATAGTATAGCAAGGAACGCAGATTGGACACCATCAAAAGTATGGTATTATCTAGATTCATTTAATCAAACTAACCATCCAACTACAAAAGGTGCAAGTGCATATGCGTGGTTGTATGATAATCTAACAAATTGTGAAAATTCCGGTTGTAGTCAAAATACCAATACTGATAGTGCATATGGATATTGGACAAGTACGGCTCGCGACGGTGATTCGTCTATTACGTGGGCTGTACACGCCGATGGTACCTTAGGCCATACTTATGTGAGTAACACCTACCGCGGCGTTCGTCCAGTCATAACTATTTCTAAAGATAAACTTCAATAATTAAAATATACTGATAAATTAATTTTTATCAGTTTTTAAAAAGAGGTGAATATGAAAAAATTATTTGTTTTTTGTTTTATTTTCTTTTTGACAGGTTGTTTTGGAGAAGTAGGTAAAGGTTATATTACAAAAGAGTGTATTAAAAATGAACATATAAATGATATGGATATAAATACAACTATTTTGGTTAAATCAAAAGAAGGGGAATTAGTATCTTTAAATATTAATGAAAAGTATACAGGTAATGATTTAACTAGTATTATTAATAGTAAAAAATCAGAGCAAAATTTATATAGTCAAATTGATGGAATAGATGTATTAATAAGTGATAATGAAATTAGTTATAATATTGATGTTTTGGGTACTACTTTATTTGTTAAGGAGCGTTTTAATATAGTTGATGAACAGCATAAGATGATTAAATTTTATGAGGAGAATGGATATATTTGTAAATAGTGGAAATTAATTTGTTTTTATGATAAAATACCTTATGTGAGGAAGAAATATGTTAGAGAAGATATATTGTAAAATTACTGAAAATAAAAAAAATATGTTTATTTTTATATTATTGCTTACATTATTAAGTAGTATTCCTGTTTTTATTTTTCCTGGGATAAAAAAGGGTGATGACGTTTATTTTCATTTGTCTAGAATATGTGCTTTGAGCGATAATATTAAGAGTTTTCGTTTTAGTGGGGTTTATCCTGGTTATTTTAATGATTATGGGTATGCTAATGGGTTATTTTATCCTGATATTTTTTTGTATTTTCCTGCTTTATTGAAGTCAATTGGTTTGTCAGAAATTTTATCGTATAAGATCTTTTTAGTTTTTATTAATTTTTTTTCAATTTTATTTATTTATATTTGTATTAAGGGAATTAGTAAAAGTAAATATGCTGGTATTTTAGGAAGTATTATTTATGCTTTTGCTTCTTATCGTTTGGTTGATATGTATGAGAGGGCTGCGCTTGGTGAGGTTCTTGCTTTTGTTTTTGCGCCGCTTGTTATATATGGTATTTATGAAGTAATATATGGTAATTATAAGAAATTTTATATTTTAGTTTTAGGTATGACGGGGTTAATTTTATCACATATTGTATCGACTTATATGATTGGGTTAGTTTTGTTTTTTATGTGTTTGATTAACATAAAGAGATTGTTTAGTGAAAAGCGAATATTGTATTTGTTATTAGCTGGTGTTGTTACTTTTTTACTTACTTCTTATTTTTTATTGCCGATGTTGGAACAGATGTTATCACAGGTGTTTTATTATAGTAATACTAGTAATATCAGTGAATTTGAGTTATCTAAACGAACTGTTCCATTGTATTTGTTGTTTTTGGAAGTTCCTAATCTTAGAAAGGCTATATTTCATAAGTATTGGGTTCCTTCGGGAATTGGAATTATTTTTGTGTATTTTTTATACTTAAAGATTAAACATAGGAAGATTAGTGATAATTTTGTTAATTGTTGTTATTTAATTGGTATTGTTACTTTGATTCTTACAGTTTTAACTCCTTTTTGGAAGTTGGGTATTGTTAAGAAGGTTTTGTATCCTATACAGTTTCCATGGCGATTTTATTTTGTTGTTACTGTTCTTTTTACAGTTGGTGGTTGTTTATTGGTTAGTAAAGTTAAGGATTCTAAAAAACTTTTGCGGAATACTTTTATAATTTCTTTTATTTCTTTGATTTCTATGTTTGTAATTGCGATAATTCCTAAAAGAATTTTAGAGGTTGTTGATTATGATGCTTCTTATGCTGAGTATTTACCTAAAGAGGTTGATAGGGATTATATAAAAAAAAGGGGTATTGTTGTTACTTCTAATAATGATGTTTTTTGTGAATTTAAAAAAAATGGTACTGAAATGGAAATAACTTTTGTTAATAATTATGATAATACATATTTGGAGTTGCCATTAATTTATTATAAGGGTTATAGCGCTAGTGATGGTTATGAGTTGTTTAAGACTGAAAATGGTCTTTTAGGTATAAGATTAAATGATATTAGAGAGGGTACTATTTTTGTATCTTATCGTGGGACAAGACTTGCTTGTGTTACGAGATTTGTTTCTTTTATTACGTTTGTTTTGTTTATGATTTATGTTGGAAAAGAGGTGACTCATGAAAAATAAAAAATATTTTTTTCTTTCTTTTTTGATTCCTTTGGTAATTATGGTTTTACTATATTTGTCGGTTGGGGTTATTGGTGGCAATAAAAATATCTTGACTGTTGATTTGGCTGATCAGTATGTTGCTTTCTTTAATGCTTTAAAAAATGTTTTTGATGGTAAAATAGGTGTTTTTTATTCTTTCAGTAAAACTTTAGGTGGTAATTTTTTTGGTATTATTACTTATTATTTGATGAGTCCTTTTAATTTACTTATTTTGTTTTTTGATAGGGCTTCTATACCTTCAGCAATTTTGATTATTAATATATTGAAGATATCTTTTGCGGGTCTTACGAGTTATATTTATTTTAATAGGACATTTAAGAACAATGTTGTTAATTTAATGTTTTCGATTATTTATGCTTTGATGGCTTATAATATTGTTTATAGTCAAAATATAATGTGGTTGGATGGTGTTATATTATTACCGCTTATCTTTTTGGGAATTGATAGGTTAATTGGTGATAAGCCGGTTTTATTTTATGTTTCAATCTCTTTATCAATTTTGTGTAATTATTACATTGGTTATATGTCTTGTATTGGTTCTTTGATATATTTTATATATAAGGATTATCTAAAAAATAATAAGGTAGATATTAAGCGTATTTGTTATTTTTTGAAGTTTTTGGTGCTTGCGGTTTTGACTTGTTCGGTTGTATTAATTCCTTCGATTTTTTCACTTTTGTCGGGTAAAGCTAGTGGTATTTTGAGTGAGTTTATACCGAATCAGAAGTTTGCTTTATTTGATCTTATTACGAGGTTTTATATTGGTTCGTTTAAGAATTCTGATTTAGAAGGTGGATGTCCTAATTTATATATTTCTTTGATTTCGATTGTTTTAGTGGTGTATTATTTTTTTAATAGGAAAATTGATAGACAGGAAAAGAAGGCTTCTTTAATTTTGCTTTTGGTTTTTATTTTAAGTTTTGTTATTTATCCTATTGATGTGATTTGGCATACGTTTAAGCATCCTTATGGTTTTCCTTTTAGGTATTCTTTTATATTTGATTTTGTAATGCTTATAATTGCTCAAAGGAGTATTATGAAGTTGGATTCAATTGATAAAGAGTTTGTTAAGAAGTTTATTTTTTATTCGTTTATTTTAACTATTGTTGTTGATAAGTTATTTTATTCTAGTACAAGTTATTATAAGGTAATTGGAACGTTTGTACTTGCTTCATTTTATTTGATATTTCTTTTTAAGAAAAGGGCAGTGAATGTTTTTATTGTTTTGTTGGTTATTTCAGAGATGTTTATTAATGATTTTTTGGTTGTTATTAATATGAGGTATCAGAATAAGGATTTGTATAGTGAGTTTGTATCTGATTATGGATGTGTTATTGATAGTATTGATGACTCTGATTTTTATAGGTTGGAGAAGGATTATTCTTATTCGACGAATGATGAGTTGCTTCTTAATTATAATGGAATATCGCATTTTAGTTCTATTTATGAGGGTAAAAATAATACTTTGTTAGGTAAATATTTGGGAATTTTTAATCGTTTTTATATAACTAATTATAATGGTTCTACTTTAGTAACTAATTCGCTTTTTGATATAAAGTATATTTTATCTAAGGATAGTTTGGATTATTATGATAGGGTTAATACTTATAAGGGTATTAATACATATAAAAATAATTATAATTTACCATTGGCGTTTATGGTTGATAGTGATCTTTTGAGTCTTAAGTTGGAGGCTTTGGAACCTTTTAAGAATCAAAATAATATTTTAAAAAGTATGGATAAGGATATTGAGGATGTGTTTATTCCTATTAGTGTTGATGTTACACTTAATAATTTAGAGTTGGATGAGAATGCTAAGAATTTGACTTATAAAAAGATAAATGCTAATAAGAGTGCGTCGATAGTGTTTAAGTTAAATCAAAGTTATAGTGGTATTTTATATGCTTATTTATCTTCTAAGTCTAATAAAAAGGTTGATATTCTTTTGAATGGTAAGAGTATAATTGATATAACGGATCAAAATGATTTTTATTATAATATTTTGGAGTTGGGTTCTTTTGATAATGGAGAAGAGGTTATGCTTGAGGTTGAGTTATTGGAAGATACTTTGAAGTTGGAAGATTATATGTTTTATGTTTTGGATATGGATAAGTTTAGTAAAGCAATTAATATTTTAAGTGATAAGGGTGCTTTAAAAATTGAGGAGCATAGAAGTGATTATATAAGGGGAAGTGTTCAAGTTAATGATGATTTTCTTTTGTATACTTCAATTCCTTATGATGATGGGTTTACTGTTACTGTTGATGGGGATGTTGTTCATCCTGATAAGGTGTTGGATACTTTTATGGCTTTGAAGTTGGAGAAGGGAAATCATGATATCGTTATTAAGTATGTTCCTAAGGGTTTTAAAAGTGGGGTAGTTATAAGTTTGATTTTTCTATTGGCTTTTCTGTTTACTAAGAAAAAATATAAAAAATAGGATTGTTCAAAAAATAATTAATTTCGAACAATCCTTTTTATTAGATAAAATTTAATTGATGCGTTTATTTTAGGTTTTTAATTTCTGTAATGGTTAAGCCTGTACATTCTGATATATCATTAATTGACATACCTTTTTTGAGTAAATTTTTAGCTATTTCTACTTGTTTTACTTTTTCTCCTTTTTTGATGCCTTCTTGTTTTTTTTCTTCTAAGGCTACTTGGAAGGCATATTTTTCGATTTCTTCTTTTTCGTAGGCACTTATTATTTCGCTATCACCACTTAAACTTTCAAGACTTTTAACCACTTTTTTCATAATCTCATTTTCTCCCGCTATCTTTTTTAATTTATTTACTTCGTCAGTCATAAATAATTCTAAGTATCTTTGTTCCTCTTCTGTTAATTCATTATAACATGTATTTTTTAAATTATTCAAGCAAATATGAAATTTTTTAAATTCATTGGTTTCTATTTCGTATTTTCCGCTTGATACATCGACTAAATTAACTTCGGTAATGACTAAGTCATTATTGAAGATATTATAGTTTTCAATACATATTTG